>NZ_BCBP01000047.1:0-76986 GCF_001753955.1 Pseudomonas sp. NBRC 111139 | reverse complement strand
GTCCTGTGCATGCCTTGACGGTGATGTTGGAGCAGGCAACCTCACTTGGACAGGTAGCGCATCCCGTCCTCCAACCCTTGCAGGGTCAGCGGATACATCTTGTCCTCGATCAGGTCGCGCACCAGATGGGTCGACGCGGTGTAATCCCAGGCCTGCTTGGGGTACGGGTTGATCCAGATGACCTTCCTGAATTTTTCCATGAAACGCTGGATCCACACATACCCGGCTTCTTCGTTCCAGTGCTCCACGCTGCCACCCGGCTGGGTGATCTCGTAGGGCGCCATGGCCGCGTCACCGACGAACACCACCTTGTAGTCATCGCCGTACTTGTGCAGCAGGTCGAAGGTGGAAAAACGTTCGGACGTGCGGCGCAGGTTGTTCTTCCACACTGACTCATAAACGCAATTGTGGAAGTAGTAATACTCCAGGTGCTTGAACTCGGTCTTGCAGGCCGAGAACAGCTCTTCGCAGACTTTGACGTGGGCATCCATCGAACCGCCAATGTCGAGCAGCAACAGCAGCTTCACGGTGTTGCGCCGCTCGGGGCGCATCTGGATGTTCAGCAACCCGGCATCACGCGCGGTGTGGTCGATGGTGCCGTCGATGTCCAGCTCTTCGGCGGCGCCTTCGCGGGCGAACTTGCGCAGCCGGCGCAGGGCCAGCTTGATGTTGCGGGTGCCAAGCTCGACCTGGTCGTCGAGGTTCTTGTACTCGCGTTGGTCCCAGACTTTTACTGCCTTGCCCTGGCGCTTGCCGGCCTCACCGACGCGGATGCCCTCGGGGTTGAAGCCGCCCGAGCCGAATGGGCTGGTGCCGCCGGTACCAATCCACTTGTTGCCGCCAGCGTGGCGTTCCTTCTGCTCTTCGAGGCGCTGCTTGAAGGCCTCGATAAGCTTGTCCAGGCCGCCGAGCGACTGGATCTGCGCGCGTTCTTCATCGGTCAGCGAGCGCTCGAATTCCTTGCGCAGCCAGTCTTCGGGGATCAGCGCCTCGATGTGCCGGTCGAGGTTTTCCAGGCCCTTGAAGTAGGCTGCGAAGGCACGGTCGAACTTGTCGAAGTGGCGTTCGTCCTTCACCAGGATGGCGCGGGCGAGGTAGTAGAACGCGTCCATGTCGGCGAACACCACGCGCTTTTGCAAGGCCTGGTGCAGGTCGAGCAGTTCACGCACCGAAACCGGCACCTTGGCCGCACGCATCTCATTGAACAGATTGAGCAGCATGGCCCTGCTCCTGTCAGCGGTTGCCGCGCCGGCTCATGAAGGCCAGGCGCTCGAGCAGTTGTACATCCTGCTCGTTTTTTACCAGCGCACCGGCCAGCGGCGGGATGGCCTTGGTCGGGTCGCGTTCGCGCAACACCGCTTCACCGATGTTGTCGGCCATCAGCAGCTTGAGCCAGTCGACCAGCTCGGAGGTGGACGGCTTTTTCTTCAGGCCCGGCACCTTGCGTACGTCGAAGAACACGTCCAGCGCCTCGCTGACCAACGACTGGCTGATGTTCGGGTAGTGCACGTCGACGATCTGCTGCAGGGTCGTGCGGTCGGGGAAGGCGATGTAATGGAAGAAGCAGCGGCGCAGGAAGGCGTCCGGCAGCTCTTTTTCGTTGTTCGAGGTAATGATGATGATCGGACGCTGTTTGGCCTTGATGGTCTCGTCGATTTCGTAGACGTAGAACTCCATCTTGTCGAGCTCTTGCAACAGGTCGTTGGGGAATTCGATATCGGCCTTGTCGATTTCGTCGATCAGCAGGATGACCCGCTCGTCGGCCTCGAAGGCCTCCCAGAGCTTGCCCTTTTTCAGGTAGTTGCGCACATCGTGCACCTTGTCCACGCCTAGCTGCGAATCGCGCAGGCGGCTGACCGCGTCGTACTCGTAGAGCCCCTGGTGGGCCTTGGTGGTGGACTTGATGTGCCAGGTGATCAGGCGCGCCCCGAACGAGGCCGCCAACTGCTCGGCGAGCATGGTTTTGCCGGTGCCCGGTTCGCCCTTGACCAACAGCGGGCGTTCGAGGGTAATGGCCGCGTTTACCGCCAGTTTCAGGTCGTCTGTGGCGACGTAGTCGCGGGTGCCTTCGAACTTCATGGGGGGTTGTCCTCTGTTTAGGGCTGTGCGGGCCTTTTCGCGGTACAGGGTTGTAGGTGCGGGTTTACCCGCGAAGCGGCCCGAACAGGCAGCACATAATCCGGATTTGTTTCCGACTATAACGCGGGGCCAGGCGGCTGCAAACGCAGACCGGGTATTCAGTCCCTGAATGCCCCGTCACGCTGTCTCAGTCAGACTTCGGCGCTGGTTGCTCATAGCGCGCATTGAATGCCTGGACAAACCCGTTGCGCAGGATCTGCAAGAACGCCTCGAAGGCACTGACATCCTGTTTGCGCACACTGCCGCTGAGCTCCACCCGGGTAGCGAACTGGTTTTTCGGCTGGTTCTTCAGCACCGTCTCGGTCGCCCCCACCAAGGCCTCCCACACCGAGCGGAAGAAACCCTTGTCCTTTTCCTCGACGTCCTGTTGCCAGTCGAACACGTCGACATCACGCAGCAGCGGTTTTATATAGCCGTTCAGCCGGCCGTTTTCTGCCTGGGCCTCGATGACCACGTCACCGTGCCCGGCATTGAAGTCGAATTTGCCGTAGGCGCTGGCAAAGTTATTCAGTTTGCGCAGCTCGATGCCGGTGGCGCGAAGCCTGAATTCGAAGTCGTCGAAATCACTGAAAGGATCGAAGGTGGCACGGCTTTCTACGCTCGCATCCCCCGCGATGAGCGCCGTGCCTTCGAAACTTGCGTCGCGACGGCCTTTCTGGTCGCGCACGTTGGTCAGGTTGCGGATGCTGGCGTTCAACCGGGTGGCCTTGAGGTCGACCGGTGGCTTGGAATTGAAGTTGCGGAACGTCAGCACGCCATTGTCGATACGCACTTCGTTGAGGGTGATGGGCAGGAGTTTTTCCAGCTGCTGGCGCCAGTCGGTACCTTGGCCGGTCTGCGACGCCTGTTTGCTACCACCGTCGACAAAGTTCAGCTCGGGATGCACGAAGGTCACCTCCGCCACCACTGCCTTGTCGTACCACAACGCATGCCAGCTCACCGAGAGGTCGATCAGTGGGGCGTCGAGAAACGGTACGGGCACCTTGCCGGTGGTCTTGACGATTTTCAGCCCGTTTATCTGATAGGCACCGCGCCACCAGGCCAGGTCCACATCGGCTACCTGGCCGCGGTAGTCTCCCATGTCGGCCAGCTTGTCGTTGAGGTAGTCGCGCACCAGGTAGGGCAGGGCCAGGTGCAGCGCCACCAGCAGCACGATCAGGCTGGCCAGGCCGACCAGCGGCCAGCGATAGCGGGCTTTCATGAGGCTGTCTCCAAGGCGGGATGTGCGGTTGACCGCAACGTGCCGGGCTGAGTTCGAACAGGCTTTACGGGCCACCGCCGCAGGCTTACCCTTGAGGCATTTCCCTGCTTTTTCATGCCAAGGACCCCTGCCATGAGCCGTATCTTTGCAGACAACGCCCACTCCATCGGTAACACGCCGCTGGTGCAGATCAATCGCATCGCCCCGCGCGGCGTGACCATCCTGGCCAAGATCGAAGGGCGCAACCCCGGGTACTCGGTCAAATGCCGCATTGGCGCGAACATGGTCTGGGACGCCGAAAGCAGCGGCAAGCTCAAACCGGGCATGACCATCGTCGAGCCCACCTCGGGCAACACCGGTATCGGCCTGGCCTTCGTCGCCGCCGCCCGCGGCTACAAGCTGATGCTGACCATGCCCGCCTCGATGAGCCTGGAGCGCCGCAAGGTGCTGAAGGCACTGGGCGCCGAGCTGGTATTGACCGATCCGGCCAAGGGCATGAAGGGCGCCATCGAGAAGGCCAACGAAATCGTCGCCTCCGACCCGGAGCAGTACTTCCTGCCGGGCCAGTTCGAAAACCCGGCCAACCCGGCCATTCACGAGAAAACCACCGGCCCTGAGATCTGGAACGACACGGACGGCGCCATCGACGTGCTGGTGGCAGGCGTGGGCACTGGCGGCACCATCACCGGCGTGTCGCGCTACATCAAACATACCCAGGGCAAGGCCATCCTGTCGGTGGCAGTGGAACCCGTGGCATCGCCACTGATCAGCCAGACCCTGGCCGGCGAAGAACTCAAGCCCAGCCCGCACAAAATCCAGGGCATCGGCGCCGGCTTCGTGCCGAAAAACCTCGACCTGTCGATCGTCGACCAAGTGGTGACGGTGACCGACGAAGAGTCCAAGGCCATGGCGATTCGCCTGATGCAGGAAGAGGGCATCCTTTGTGGTATTTCCTGCGGTGCGGCAATGGCGGCAGCGGTGCGCCTGGCCGAAAAACCGGAAATGCAGGGTAAGACCATCGTCGTAATCCTGCCCGATTCGGGCGAGCGATACTTGTCGAGCATGCTGTTCAGCGACATGTTCAGCGAGCAGGAAAACCAGCAGTAATCGGCCTTCCCGCTGATCCGGCGCAACAATCGGCGGCCTGGTTTATTGCAAAATCTTCATGAATGCGATCCCGCCCGGGTTGTTTTTACCGCGGCGGGATCGGTTTATGATGGCAGGATGATTTTCTGGAGAGCAGGCAGCGCAGCCCTGGCTCTTCCCCAAGGAGTGAAAGCATGACCTTTTCCTTTGCAGCCAAGGCGGGTGTCTTGCTGGTGTTTTTCGGCAGCGTGCTGTTCGTGCACCTGCGCGGCAAGGCCCGCCTGCCGGTGTTGCGCCAGTTCGTCAACCATTCGGCGCTGTTCGCCCCCTATAACGCGTTGATGTACCTGTTTTCCGGCGTGCCGTCCAAGCCCTACCTGGATCGCCAGCGCTTCCCGGAGCTGGACGTGTTGAAGGACAACTGGCAGGAAATTCGCGAAGAGGCCATGCGCCTGTTCGACGAAGGCTATATCCGTGCCGCTGAGAAAGATAACGACGCCGGCTTCGGTTCGTTCTTCAAGAAAGGCTGGAAGCGCTTTTACCTGAAGTGGTACGACAAACCGCTGCCTTCGGCGCAAACCCTGTGCCCGCGCACTGTCGAGCTGGTCAGCAGCATCCCCAATGTCAAGGGCGCAATGTTTGCCCTGCTGCCCGGCGGCAGCCACCTGAACCCGCACCGCGACCCGTTCGCAGGCTCGCTGCGTTATCACCTGGGGCTGTCCACGCCCAACTCCGACGCATGCCGCATCTACGTGGACGGTGAGCAGTACGCCTGGCGTGATGGCGAAGACGTGATGTTCGACGAAACCTACGTGCACTGGGTCAAGAACGAAACCGACGTTACCCGCGTGATCCTGTTCTGTGACATCGAGCGCCCGCTGAGTAGCCCGCTGATGACGCGCATCAACCGTAAGGTCAGTGCCTTCCTCGGCCGCGCCACCGCGCCGCAGAACACCGACGACGAGCGCGTGGGCGGGATCAACCAGGCGTACGCCTGGAGCAAGCGCTTCAGCAACAGGATCAGCAGCCATGTGAAGCAGTTCAAACGCGCCAACCCCAAGGCTTACCGCGTGCTGCGGCCGGTACTGGCGGTGGTGGTGGCGTATCTGTTGTATCGCTGGTTGTTCTGAGTTTTTCTGCGTTAACCGGCCCCTTTGCGGGGCAAGCGCGCTGCCACCGGTGCGCCTCATCCTTCAAGGACGAGGGTGTGCTTGTGGCAGCGGGCTTGTGCCGCGAAGAATCACTCGCTATATTCCAGAACATTCACTTTCTCAAAGACCGCGTTCATGCCAGCCATCCCTTCCACCACACGCTTTGCCATCGCGCCAGTCGCGGGCTTGGTCGTGCGTGGTAGCCAGCAGCCGGTCATGATCTGTCACTCCCCACCACCTGTCAGTGGCGTCGTAGGCGGCGTAGCTCCGCCTCATTGCGTGGTTGTGCTGGGCTGATCGGCTTCGTGCCGCAACCCTTCGCACGCGCAACGTACTGAACACGGTCGGCTACTGCTCACGTTGAAGCGCACGCCGTCCGTTTGGCTTATCTGCCTACTATCAGGTGGCAATTCATGTCTGTCTTTACCAAAACGTCCGTGGCCTCGGCGGCCACTACCTGCCTGTTCGTCCTGCTGTGGAGCAGCGGGGCGATCGTCTCCAAGCTCGGCCTGGCGCATGCCAGCCCGTTTGCCTTTCTGCTGTTGCGCTCGGCGCTGGCCCTGGTCGGCCTGTTGCTGATCGGCCCGTTGCTAGGGCTGCGCTGGCCGCGTACTCGCGGGAGCATTCTGCGCGCCCTGGGTACCGGTTGTGTGCTGCTCGGTGCCTATCAGATCTTCTATCTGTTGGCGCTTGATACCCATGTCACCCCCGGCGTCATGGCCACGGTGATGGGGGTACAACCGATCCTCACCGTGGTGCTGATGGAACGCCAGCGCTCCTGGAGCCGTTTGTTCGGCCTGGGTTTGGGGTTGGGTGGCTTGATCATGGTGGTCTACCAGGGCATCAACCTGGGCGGGGTATCGCTGGCGGGCATGCTGTTCGCCCTGCTGGCGTTGGTCAGCATGACCTTTGGCTCGATCCTGCAGAAGCGCATTACCGACAACCCCATGGGCACACTGCCGCTGCAGTACCTGGCCGGCTTTGCCATGTGCGCGCTGTTCGCACCTCTGCAACCGCTTCATGTCGAGTGGACCGGCAGCTTCGTCGGTGCGCTGCTGTGGATGGGCCTGGTGGTCTCCCTGCTGGCAACCTTGCTGCTGTACCGGCTGATCGCCAAGGGCAACCTGGTCAATGTCACCAGCCTGTTCTACCTGGTGCCGGCAGTGACTGCGGTAATGGACTTGCTGATCTTCGGTAACCGCCTGGCACCGCTCAGCCTGTTGGGCATGGGGCTGATCGTGGTAGGGCTGCTGTTCGTGTTTCGCAAGCCTGCCGCGCGCCTGGCCGAGGCGTAGGCCCTAGCGGAATTCTTCGGGGATGGCGTGGCGCAACACGCCTTCCTCGAAGTCCAGCAGGCCGGCTTCGCGCTGGGTGAGCAGGTAGTAGAGCAGGGTATCGAGCGAGCGTTGCGGTGGGACCTCGACCGCCAACATCTTCACTGCTTGCTCGGTTTCACAGGCGCAGCCGAAATCCAGCAATGCTGCGCGCACCTGGTCGAGGGTTTCCGGTGGTTTGACGACCACCCGGAACACCGAGCTGCCGCTGCTGTGGCGCAGCGCTGCGAACCAGGTTTCGCCTGCTTCCTCGCGGGTGTCGATCACGTCGCCCGGGGCGATGCCATAGACATGGAAGGGTATGTTGTCGATGGCGTAGCCGCCTTCCACGGCCTTGGCCCACAGGCCCTCGACCGAGGCTGGTGGGTAGCCGTTCTCGTCCTGTTCCAGGCGGAACAGGACCTTTTTGTACGCGCTGTTCATGCCGTACTCCGCTTCAGCTGCGCGCCGGGCGCAGCACCAGCCACAAGGCCAGGCCAATCAGCAGGCCGCCGTATAGGTGCGCCATCGACAACGGCTCATTCAGCAGCCATGCCCCCCACAATACGCCGAATACCGGGATCAGGAACGTTACGGTGCTGGCTTTTACCGGGCCGATTTCCTCGAGCAGGCGGAAGTACAGGATGTAGGCAAAGGCGGTGCACAGCAAACCCAGCCCCAGCAACGACAACCACACCTCCCAGCCCCCCCAGCTGGCGGGCGGTTGGGTGAGTGCGCTCCAGCCGAACAGCGGGGTCAGCATGAGCGTTGCGCCGAGCATGCTGCCCAGCGCGGAAAGACGGCTGTCCAGGCCACTGATCCAGCGGCGGGCGAGGAACCCGGCAAAGCCGTAGCAGGTGGTGGCCGCCAGGCAGGCGAGGGCGCCTTGCAGCAGGGCCATGTCCAGTGCCACCGGGCCGGCGCCGCTGAGGATGCCGACGCCGAACAGGCCAAGGAAGATGCCGCAGAGTTTGGCCAGGGTCATTGGCTCGCGGAAGAACAGTACGCCGACCAGCACGCCCATCAGCGGGGTGGTGGCGTTGAAGATCGCCGAATAGCCGGCCGGCAGCACCTGGGCCGCCACCGAGTAGAAGGTGGCGGGGATGCCGGAGTTGATCATGCCCAGCACCAGGCACGCGCCGAGCTTGCCCTGGAAGTCCCAGCGCACGCGGGCGGCGGCCAGAAGCACGATCAGGCCCAGGCAGGCGATGGAAACCCGGAAGAACGCGGTCGGCACCGTGCCCAGTTCGGGGGCGATGATGCGCATGAACAGGAAACTCGCTCCCCAGACGGCGGCAAGGGTCAGCAGGCGGGCTAGGGCGATGGGGCTCACAACGGTCTCCGGAGGTAAGGCAGGGGCGCGAGTGTACGCCACGGGGCGGGGGGATTCTTGTGCTTTCTTGCTGTGTAATTCCTCTTGGGCTGCGGGGCTCTGGGCAAGGCAGCTGCAACTACAGCTCGGGCCTTCAATGGCAGTAACCCATGAACCCAAGGGCGGCTAAGCTCTGTACTCAATCCCAGCTCCGAGGCCCCACGCATGTCCCAGCCCTGGCCCGCTGTCGAAATCGCCCGGATGATCCTCGCCGGCTTCGACGACTACCGCGATCATTTCCAGCGCATCACCCTGGGTGCTCGCCAGCGCTTCGAGCAGGCGCGCTGGCAGGATATCCAGCAGGCCGCCGCCGCCCGCATCAATCTCTACGAAGAGAAAGTCGCCGAAGTCAACGGTTGGCTGCGCCAGGCCTTTGCCGCAGAGGTGCTGCTGGACGTGGAACAGTGGCCGCTGGTGAAAAACGCCTATATCCACCTGATCGACCCACGCCTGGACGACGAGCTGGCAGAGACCTGGTACAACTCGCTGTTTTGCAGCCTGTTCAGCCATGACCTGATCAGCGACGGCTGCATGTTCATCCACACGACCCGGCCTTCCATGCGCGGCCGCGAGCGCGCGGCGCAAACCCGTACCTATCGGCTTGACGGCAGTCTCAGGAACTTGCTGCGCGCGGTGTTCGCCGATTACCCGTTCGACATGCCGTATGGCGACCTGGAAGGCGACCTGGCGCGGCTGGAAGAACAACTGCGCGAATGCCTGCCCGACTGGGTGTGCAAGGACCCGGCGCTGGCCGTGGAGCTGTTTGTACCCGTGCTTTACCGCAACAAGGGGGCCTATCTGGTCGGCCGCCTGTACAACAGCGATGAGCAGTGGCCGTTGGTGATTCCCTTGTTGCACCGCGAGGGCCACGGTATCGAGGCCGATGCACTGATCACCGACGAGGCCGAGGTGTCGATCATCTTTTCGTTTACCCGCTCTTACTTCATGGCCGATGTCCCGGTGCCCGCCGAGTTCGTCAATTTCCTCAAGCGCATCCTGCCGGGCAAGCACATTGCCGAGCTATACACCTCGATCGGGTTCTACAAGCAGGGCAAGTCGGAGTTCTACCGCGCGCTGATCAACCACCTGGCCAGCAGTGATGACCGCTTTGTCATGGCGCCAGGGGTACGGGGCATGGTCATGAGCGTGTTCACCTTGCCCGGCTTCAATACGGTGTTCAAGATCATCAAGGACCGCTTCTCGCCATCGAAAACCGTGGACCGCGCCACGGTGATCGACAAGTACCGGCTGGTGAAGAGCGTCGACCGGGTGGGGCGTATGGCTGACACCCAGGAGTTTGCCGATTTTCGCTTTCCGCGCAGCAAGTTCGAGCCGGATTGCCTGGCCGAGTTGCTGGAGGTGGCACCGTCGACGGTGGCGCTGGAGGGCGACACGGTGCTGATCCGCCACTGTTGGACCGAGCGGCGCATGACGCCGTTGAACCTGTACCTGGAGCATGCCACCGAGGGCCAGGTGCTGGAGGCGCTGGAGGACTACGGCCTGGCCATCAAGCAGCTGGCGGCGGCGAACATCTTCCCCGGCGACATGTTGCTGAAGAACTTTGGTGTGACCCGTCATGGCCGGGTAGTGTTTTACGACTATGACGAAATCAGCTTCCTGACCGAGGTGAATTTCCGCCACATTCCGCCACCGCGTTACCCGGAGGACGAAATGTCGGGCGAGCCGTGGTACTCGATCGGGCCGCATGATGTGTTCCCCGAAGAGTTTCCGCCGTTTCTGTTTGCCGATATGGGCCAGCGGCGGTTGTTCAGCCGCTTGCATGGGGAACTGTATGACGCGGATTACTGGAAGGGGCTGCAGGCGGCGATACGTGAGGGGAAAGTGATCGATGTGTTTCCGTATCGGCGCAAGGCCCGGTGAATCAGGTCGAACAGACCTGTCACGCCTTCAAACACTTCATCTCGCTCAAATGGGTACGCACCTTGCTCAGCCGTTCCTGCAGGAACCGCCGCTGTTGCGGCGTGCTTTGCCGCACCAGGTCCACCAGCAGGCTGCGCGCCTGCCGCTCGGTATTCTGATACGCCGCCCGGTACTCGGGTGTCCACAAACTCTCCTTGCGCTGCAACAAGGTCGCCAGGCGCGGCTCGAAGCTGGAGTCATTGCGCTGGTTCATCGCCAACAGCAGTTGCTGTTGCCAGTGGGCACGGTTGGCGATCCATTCACGGTTCTGGTCACCCAGCGCTTGAGACCAGGTCTGGATGCGTTGCTTCTGTACCGCCGTCAACTCGCCAAACCATGGCGTCAGGCGTTTTTCCATGCGCTCGCTACGGCGGGCCATCTGCTTCGGCAATGGCGTATCCACATACTGCTTTTGCCGCTCACTGATGTCATCGCGGAAGGCTTCACGCATCTGCGCTACCTGGTCGTCGCTCATGCCGCGCAGCAGTTCGGTGGCCGAAGGGGTGATTTCCTCGGCCACCCGACCAATTGCCTCACGGACCTCCCGGGTGCTTTGCTGCAGCGCTTGGTCGGTGACCTGGTCGTCGGCGACCATGTCACGTAGCCGGTCGAGCCAGTCGAGGTAGCCGGGCAGTTGAGTCTTGCAATGCCAGGCCAGGTGCTCGCGCAACCGATCGTCCAGCAGCGCCCTTTGCTCGCGGTTCATGTCCAGGTAGTCGCTCAGCGACCACGGCACCAGGCGGTCGAGGTTGCGATAGGCCAGGTCGATGCGGCTGCAGGCGGCCAAGGCCAGGGCGAAGCCGATGGCGATAAGCAGGGCTTTGGGCAGGCGTAGCGGCATGTGCTGTTCCTTCCTCAGGCTGGCCAGAAGGTAGATGCAAGTGCGGCCTGGCGGTTCCACTGCATGAGTGGTCGGGCCATGTGGTGGCTTCAGGTGTAGAATAGCCGCCTTGTCTTGAGGATCATCGGAAATGGCTCTGCTTGGGCGTTACAACAGTTTGCAAATCGTGAAACACGTGGACTTCGGTCTGTACCTGGACGGCGGCGCCGATGGCGAAATCCTGCTGCCCGGGCGCTACATCCCGAAAAACGCCGAGACCGAGGTCGATGACTGGTTGAACGTGTTCATCTACCTGGACAGCGAAGACCAGCTGATCGCCACCACCGAGAAGCCCAAGGTGCAGGTTGGCGAGTTCGCCAGCCTGAAGGTCAAGGACATCAACGGTGCCGGTATCTTCCTGGACTGGGGCCTGTCCAAGGACTTGCTGATGCCGTACTCGGAAGAGGCTCGGCCGCTGAAGATCGGTGATTACTGCGTGGTGCACGTGTACCTCGACAAGCGCACCCGCCGGATCACTGCCACGTCGCGCCTGGACCGCTACCTCGATGTCACCCCGGCCGACTACAAGGTTGGCCAGCCGGTCGAGCTGCTGGTGGCCGGCGAAACGCCGATGGGTTTCAAGGCCATCATCAACAACCGCCACTGGGGCCTGATCCACAAGAACGAGGTGTTCAAGTTCTTGCGCTCGGGCATGCACGAGAAGGGCTTCATCAAGGAAGTGCGCCAGGACGGCAAGCTTTCACTGAGCCTGCAGCCGGTAGGCGCCGCCCTGGCGGACACCCTGCAAGAGCAGATCATGGCGCGCCTGGAAGCCGAAGGCGGGGTGTTGGGGGTGTGCGACAAGAGTGACCCTGCGTTGATCAGCAAGCTGTTCAACGTCAGCAAGGGCAACTTCAAGAAGGCCATTGGCGGGTTGTTCAAGCAGGGCCTGATCGTCATCCATGACGATCGCATCGAGAAAGCCTGACGGCCTTACGCCTGTACGAAGTTGCGGAAGTCCAGTTGCTCGCCACCCGGACGGGTGTCGCGCAGCAGCGAGTCACGGTCGGCGCTGAGGGCCAGGCTGATGGTGGAGCGGCGCTTGCCGGGCTTGCGCACTTCCATTTGCTCCAGGTGAGCCTTGAGGAAATTGGTGGGCACCTTCAGGTGCTGCAGTTCATCGCTTTCTGGCGTGTGCAGCAGCAGGTTGACCCAGTCGGCCTGGCCCTTGCCCAGCAGTGCCACTGGCACTTCGAACCACCACAGGTTGCGTTTGTTGTCCAGGATGGCGAACAGGGTATTGCTGCTGGTCAGCACCGGCCGGGCCAGTGCTTCGTTGCGCCGGGCGATGGCGGCGGGTTTGTCGAGTTTCATGCAGGTTCCTGCGAGTTGACGCTATGAAGGCCTGCATTGTGAGGGGTGGCACGGGGCGGGGCAAGGTTTGTGACTTGCGGTGCCTGTGCCGGCCTCTTCGCGGGCTTGGGCGGTATTCGCCTGCCGTTTTACCGTTCGGCTTCTGGCCGGGAGATCCGTTGAAACTCCTGGCCCAGGCGTTGGGTCAACCTACTGTCGACACGGTTCACGTGTCTCCATTTGCAGGAGTTTTGCCATGAGCGGTACTAAAGACAAAGCGAAAGGCTTGGCCAACGAAGCGATCGGCAACGTGAAACAGGGTGTTGGCAAGGTGACCGACAACGACAAGCTGCGGGCCGAAGGCAAGGCGCAGGAGCTTAAAGGCGAGGCGCAACAGATCAAGGGCAATGTGAAGGATGCGGTGAAGAAGCCTTGACTTGAGGCGGCCTGTGCCGGCCTCTGGCGGGTAATGCCGCGAAGAGGCCGGCACACTCTACGTAAGCAAATTCTTCAATCACGGCCGGGAGCAGCACAGCTCGGGCACGGTCTATTAGACTTGCCTGTGTAACGATCAAGCGGCGAAAGGAGACGCTATGATTTTCCCCGACCTGCGCGGCTTGCCCCTGCACCGCGTGCTGGTTCGCACCGTCAAGGAATTCCTCGACGACGAGATGTCCACCTATGCCTCAGCGCTGGCCTACCAGGCGCTGTTCTCGCTATTCCCCTTCCTGTTGTTCCTGATTGCCCTGATCGGTTTCCTGCATTTGCCGGACTTTTTCTCCTGGCTGCGTCTGCAATCGGAACTGGTGTTACCGCCCCAGGCGCTGGAGCAGGTGAACCCGGTGATCGACCAGTTGCAACAATCCAAGGGCGGGCTGCTGTCGGTGGGTATCGTGATCGCCCTGTGGACCGCCTCAGCCGGCGTGCGCCTGATGATGAGCGCCATGAACGCCGCTTACGATGTGCCCGAAGGGCGCCCGGTGTGGAAGCGTATCCCGCTTTCCATTTTCTACACCGTGGGCCTGGCTGGCATGCTGCTGGCGGCCGCAGCGCTGATGGTGCTGGGCCCGCAGGTGATGGAATGGATAGCCGCCCAGATCGGCATGCAGGAGTTCATCGTCACACTGTGGACCATCCTGCGCTGGCCGGTGATCATCATTCTGCTGATGGTGGCAGTGGCCCTGATCTATTACGTGATGCCTGATGTGAAACAGCAGTTTCGCTTCATCACCCCGGGTTCGGTGCTGGCGGTTGTGGTGTGGATCGTGGCCTCACTGGGCTTTGCCTACTACGTGAAGACCTTTGCCGACTACAACGCCATGTACGGCAGCATTGGTGCAATCATCGTGCTGTTGCTGTATTTCTATATTTCGGCTGCCGTGCTGCTGCTCGGCGCCGAAATGAATGCGGTGATCGAGCACATGTCAGCCGAAGGCAAGAACCCGGGCGAGAAAGACTTCGACGGGGAAAAGCCCAAGGAAACCTTGACTGTACTGGGTCACGAGCACCCGAACCCGAGCAAGCCTCATAGCGTCGAGCCGAACCCCTGATGATCCGTGACATTCTCAAGATGGGCGACGAACGCCTGCTGCGCATCGCTCCGCCAGTGCCCGAGCACATGCTTGGCAGTGCCGAGCTGCAGCAACTGATCGACGACATGTTCGAAACCATGCGTCACGTAGGCGGTGTGGGCCTGGCCGCCCCGCAGATCGGCATCGACCTGCAGTTGGTGATCTTCGGCTTCGAGCGCAGCGAGCGATACCCCGATGCCGAGGCGGTGCCGCAGACCATTCTGCTGAATCCGGTCATCACCCCGACCTCCAGTGAGATTGAGGACGGCTGGGAGGGGTGTCTGTCGGTGCCTGGCTTGCGCGGCGTGGTGCCGCGCTTCAAGCATATCTGCTATCAAGGGATCGACCCCCAGGGCAGCCCGATCAACCGCTTCGCCGATGGCTTCCATGCACGGGTGGTGCAACACGAGTGCGACCACTTGATCGGCCGGCTATACCCCTCGCGCATCCAGGACTTTGCCAGGTTCGGCTACACCGAGGTGCTGTTCCCTGGGCTTGAGGTCAGCGACGACTGACCTCGCTGCAGGGCTACCAGGCGTTTGTTACGCTGATAGCGAAGCAGGCGGCTGGCCAGGGCTTCTGGCAGCTGTTGGGCCAGGTCGAAACCCAGGCGCTGGTAGAAGGGCGTCAGGTCGGGATGACAGAACAGCCAGACGGGCCCGTCAACCTGCGCCAGTGCTGCCTCGATCAACTGCGCGGCCACCCCTTGGTTGCGTCGCTGCGGGGCGACGAACAGGCCCGTCAGCCAGAATCCCTCACCCACCGCACTCAGGCTCAGCCCGGCGATGATGCCAGGGGCCCGTGCTACCCACAGTTCGGCGTCGCTTGCAGCGCGCATGCGTGAGCTGTGCTGGCGGTAGAAGTGGTCCAGCAAACGGCGTTCTGTGTCCGAAAGCGTCGAACAGGACAATTTTTCAGAAATGGTGAGTCCTACCCTGAAACGTGGCCAGAGGCTCTGGCCTGATGATTTGCGGCCACTTTGTCGCAGATTGTTGCAAAACCGGCAAGGGTGAATATCCGACTCCGGGGTTCAACTATTACTGGCCGGGAGTAGAATTTTCTTCATCCCCCCTGGCAGTACGAAGCGGGATCGGTACTTCGTGCCATCTAGACCCTAGATGACAACTTCTCCGCGCCGGATACGGCAATAGAAGTCAATCGATCAGCTTGAACGCTCTAAAGGCAAAACCACATGAAACCATTACTGATTCTTGCATTGGTCGGTATGTCCTCGTTCGCCCTCGCCGATGAGGCCAAACCCGTCTCCAGCGAGCCTGTGGCTCAGCAGTACGACTACTCGATGAACCTGGACATCAAGCGGGTGATCAACCTGTCGACCATCCCCAATGTCTGCGAAGTGGTACCTGCGACCATGACCTATGAAGACCATCAGGGCCAGGTGCACACCATCCAGTACCGTGCCATGGGAGAAGGTTGCCAGCAGGGTTGACTGGCGGTGCCCGCCACAGGGGCTGAAAACGCTGTGGCGGGCACTTGCTGGCCCCGATCCGATCTCCCAGGTGCTCCGCCAATACAGAATAATGTTCCCGCCTGTCGAATCCTCCGCTTCCCGTTCGACCATAGCTGAAGGCACGCGTCACACACCGTGCCCCCTATGATCTGTCGGAGGTACCCCCGATGAGCACCGCAGCCGAATCCGAAATCCGCCAATTGATCGAGCGCTGGATGCAAGCCGTGCGCGATCGCGACATCCCGGGCATCATCGCCCCCTATGCCGACGATATCGTCGCCTTCGATGCCATCCAGGCTCTGCAATTCAAAGGCAAGTCCGCCTACACGGCGCACTGGGAAATGTGCATGGGCATGTGCACCGGCCCCATGGTGTTCGAACTTGCCCAACTTACCGTGTACGCCGCTGGCGATCTGGCCCTGGCCCATTGGCTGAACCGCTGCGGCCCGGGCGACGACGAAAGCCAGTGCGGCTTCATGCGCGCCACGGTGGGCTATCGTCGTCAAGGCGGCCAGTGGCAGGTCATCCACGAACACTGGTCGGCGCCTTTCGACATGGAAACGCAAAAAGCCCTGTTCGATCTCAAGCCCTGAGCCTTTATCGCCAAACGCACTTTGCCAATGCCTTGGAGGCGACCATGAAATACCTGTGCCTGGTCTATTGTGACGAGGGGCTGTTGCACAGCCTGCCCGACAGCCCGGCAGACGCTGAATGCATGGCCTACGCCGAAGCCATTCACGGTTCCGGGCGCATGCTGGCGGCCGAGGCGCTGAAGCCGGTGCAGACGGCCACCACGGTGCGTATGCGTAACGGGCGCATGAGCCTGACCGACGGCCCGTTCGCCGAAACCAAGGAGCAACTGGCGGGCTTTTACCTGGTGGAGGCCCGCGACCTCAACGAAGCGCTGAATATCGCCAAGGGCATCCCTGCTGCGCGGGTCGGCAGTGTCGAGGTGCGACCGGTGCGCGAGCTGCAACCCTGACAGCCAAGGAGAACCATTAGCATGAGCCTTGCCCCCATTGCCCAGGCGCAACACGAGTTGTCCATCAACCGCCTGATCGACGCCCCACCGGCGAAGGTATTTCGCGCCTGGACCGAACCCCAGTGGCTGATGCAGTGGTGGGGGCCGCGCGGCATGACCACCCCGGAGTGTGAGATGCAGTTGTGGGCCGGTGGCCTGTTTCGCACCTTGATGCGCGCGCCGGATGGCAGCGAGTACCCGAACCAGGGCGTCTTTCTGGAAATTGCCGCGCCACGCCGGCTGGTGTTCACCGATGCCTTCGGCCCCGGTTGGGTGCCGTCGGACAAGGCCTTCATGACCGCCGTGATCAGCTTTGACGAGGAACAGGGCAAAACCCGCTACACCGCCCGTGCCTGGCACTGGAATGCCACCGACTGCCGTGCCCATGAAGAAATGGGCTTCCACCAAGGCTGGGGAGAAAGCCTGGACCGCCTGGTGGAGGTGGTGACCCAGCGGATGCCCGACTGATGGCAGCACTGGCCCAGGTGAGCGCCGAAGTCGAGGCCGTGTACCGGCAGGAGTCGCGGCGCATACTGGCGACACTGATCCGCTTGCTGGGTGATTTTGACCTGGCCGAGGAGGCCATGCATGACGCCTTCTTCATTGCCGTGGAGCGCTGGCAACGCGACGGTATCCCCGCCAACCCGCGAGCGTGGCTGGTCTCTGTCGGGCGCTTCAAGGCCATCGACGCGCTGCGCCGGCGCGTCCGCTTCGACCGCTCCCAGGCGGACTTGAGCATGCTGCTGGATGGTCAGGCGCAGGACCCCAGTGAAGAAGAACTGCTGGCGGATGACCGCCTGCGGCTGATCTTCACCTGTTGCCATCCGGCCCTGTCGGCCGACGCTCAGGTGCCATTGACGCTTCGCGAAGTCTGCGACCTGACCACCGAGCAGATCGCCCGCGCCTTTCTGCAAAGCCCGACAACCATCGCCCAGCGGATCGTGCGTGCCAAGGCCAAGATCCGTGACGCGGGCATACCGTACCAGGTACCCGAGCTCAATGAGCTGCCCGAGCGCCTGGAAAGCGTGTTGCGGGTGATCTACCTGGTGTTCAATGAGGGCTATTCGGCGTCATCGGGCGAAACACTGCTGCAGCAGGAACTGAGCGATGAAGCCATTCGCCTGGCGCGGTTGCTGGTGCAGTTGCTGCCCGACCCGGAGGCGGTCGGCCTGCTGGCGTTGATGCTGCTGCAGGCGTCCCGGCAGCGGGCGCGCATCGATGGCCAAGGCGATTTGGTGGTTCTGGAGCAGCAGGACCGTAGCTTGTGGGACCGGCAGTTTATTGCCGAAGGCTGTGCCCTGGTGCGCCAGGCCCTGCAGAGCCGTGCGTTCGGGGCCTATACCGTCCAGGCGGCGATTGCTGCCGTGCATGCCGAAGCGGCGACGGCTGAAGAGACGGACTGGGGAGAGATCGTCGGCCTGTATGACGTGTTGCAGCGGTATTGGCCATCAGCGGTGGTGGCGCTTAACCGGGCGGTGGCGCTGGCGAAGCGGGATGGGCCGGAGGTTGGCCTGCGGGAAGTCGAAGGGATTCTGGCGCGGGGGGAGTTGCTGGACTATCACCTGGCACATGCGGCGCGCGCCGAGTTGCATTGCCAGCTGGGGCAGGTAGAAGAGGCGCGAGCGGCCTGGCAGCAGGCGCTGGCCTTGACCCGACAGGCGCCTGAGCGGCGGCATATCGAGCGGCGTTTGCAGGCTATCGAATGATGTGGGGGTGCCGGCTCTTTGCGGGCCAGCCCATATCCCACAGGATGCCCGCTAAATCAACGAATTAGCGGGTTACCCAAGAGAGCAGCCTTGAAGTAGGTGCTGGCTGCATCACACTTCAGCTCGCCACAAAATTCGGCGGCGACACCAGCTCGACGGTCTGCTGCTTGCGCGGCGCCAGGATCTCGGCTTCACCCGCGACCACCAGCTCGTCGTTCTGGTTGTAGACGTTGGTGGCGATGCGCACCTTGAACTTGGGCAGCTTCTCGAGGATTTCCAGGCGCACGGTCAGGGTGTCGCCAATTTTCACCGGCTTCTGGAAGCTCATCTGCTGGCCCAGGTAGATGGTGCCAGGGCCAGGCAGTGTGCAGGCCACTGCAGCACTGATCAGCGCGCCGCTGAACATGCCATGGGCAATACGTTCGCGGAACATGCTCTTGGCGGCGAATTCGGCATCCAGGTGAACCGGGTTGTGGTCACCGGACATCGCAGCGAACAGCTGGATGTCGCGTTCTTCAACGGACTTCTTGTACTCGGCCGTCTGGCCGACTTCGAGGGCTTCGTAAGGCGTGTTGGTGACCTGGGACATCGATGCTTCCTTAAGCGTTGGGCGAGGGCGGCTATCATTCACTGCGCGCAGGGCGGCCAAGGGCCAGCGCCTGTTCAAGCCAGCAGAGAATATCGGCGATGACCTCGCCACGGTTGGTTTCGTTGAGTACTTCATGCCGCGCCTCCGGGTAGACGCGCAGCTGTACATGTCGGTTGCCGGTCGCGCGCAGGGCGTCGGCCAGATGGGTGAGACGCTTGCCGGCACTGACCGGATCACATTCACCGCCGATCACCAGCATCGGCAGGTTGGGATCGATCTGCGCGAGGTTACCCGGCTGACTGATCTGCGCCAAGCCTTGCAGCAGGTCGAGCCACAACTGGTTGGTGCAGCGAAAGCCGCACAACGGGTCGTTCACGTACTGATCGACCTCGCCCGGGTCGCGGCTGAGCCAGTCGAAGGCTGTGCGGTTGGGCTTGAAGGCGCTGTTGAACGAACCGAAGGACAACCATTCGATCAGTGCACTCTTGCCCAGTGGCCCCTGGCGCCAGGACTCCAGCCGGGCAATCAGCCGCGCAAAGCGGTACAGCACGGCCGGTTGGTAGTTGGAACCGCTGAGGATCGCCCCGTGCAGGCTGCCACTGTGATGCAGCAGGTACGCCTGGGCGATATAGCTGCCCATGCTGTGGCCGAACAGGAACAGCGGCGTGCACGGGTATTGCTGGCCGATATGCTGGGCCACACATCCCAGGTCGTTGACCACGGCATTCCAGCCATGATGGCGGGCGAACAGGCCGAGGTTGCCCAGTTCGGCAGTGCGCCCGTGGCCACGCTGATCGGCAGCGAACAGGGCAAAGCCGGCCTCGCTCAGGGCCTGGCCCAGGCGCTGGTAGCGCCCGGCATGCTCGGCCATGCCATGGGCCAGCAGCACCACGGCCTTTACCGGTGTGGCCGGCAGCCATTGGTGTACGTACAGGCTGCAGTGCTCACTGGCGGGCAGCCAGAAGGCGTCGTGAGGCATGGCGGGTCCTTGTGCGCGCGGTTACCCGAACAGTGTATGCACAACCGGCCGGATTGCAGGAGGGGCACAAATAAGATTCACAATGTTAATGGCGGCACTTGGCGTATATGCCACCTTGGGTTTACCTGCTAACGTCGAATCAACGCCTTTTCGCCGGCAGGCGGTCAGGTAAAGGACTAAAGGACGCAGTGCAGGTCCAGGCAGAGGAACAATAATAAATGCAAGCCGACTTCTGGAATGACAAGCGCCCGGCAGGCGTGCCTTCCACCATCGACATCAATGCCTACGCCTCGGTGGTCGAGGTGTTCGAGCGCTCCTGCAAGCGTTTTGCCGACCGCCCGGCGTTCAGCAACCTGGGCGTGACCCTCAGCTACGCGGAACTGGAGCGCCATTCGGCAGCCTTCGCCGCCTGGTTGCAGCAGCACACCGACCTCAAACCGGGTGAGCGCATTGCCGTGCAGATGCCCAATGTGCTGCAGTACCCCATCGCCGTATTCGGTGCCATGCGCGCCGGGCTGATCGTGGTCAATACCAACCCGTTGTACACCGAGCGCGAGATGCGCCACCAGTTCAAGGACAGTGGCGCGCGTGCGCTGGTGTACCTGAACATGTTCGGCAAGCGCGTGCAGGAGGTGCTGCCCGATACCGGTATCGAATACCTGATCGAGGCAAAGATGGGCGACCTGCTGCCGGCCGCCAAGGGCTGGCTGGTCAACACCGTGGTCGACAAGTTGAAGAAGATGGTGCCGGCCTACCGGTTGCCCCAGGCGGTGCCGTTCAAGCAGGTACTGCGCGAGGGCCGCGGGCTGTTGCCTAAACCGGTGTCGCTGAACCTCGATGATATCGCGGTGCTGCAGTACACCGGCGGCACCACCGGCCTGGCCAAGGGCGCCATGCTCACCCATGGCAACCTGGTGGCCAACATGCTGCAGGTGCTGGCCTGCTTCTCGCAGCACGGCCCCGATGGGCAGAAGCTGCTGAAGGACGGCCAGGAAGTGATGATCGCGCCGCTGCCGCTTTACCACATCTATGCCTTCACCGCGAATTGCATGTGCATGATGGTCACCGGCAACCATAACGTGCTGATTACCAACCCGCGGGATATTCCCGGCTTCATCAAGGAGCTGGGCAAGTGGCGTTTCTCTGCCTTGCTGGGTCTCAATACCTTGTTTGTCGCACTGATGGACCACCCGGGCTTCCGTCAGCTGGACTTCTCGGCGCTGAAGGTCACCAACTCTGGTGGCACCGCGCTGGTCAAGGCCACCGCCGAGCGCTGGGAAGACCTTACCGGGTGCCGCATCGTTGAAGGCTACGGCCTGACAGAAACCTCGCCGGTGGCCAGCACCAACCCCTACGGCCAGCTGGCGCGTCTGGGTACGGTGGGCATCCCCGTGGCGGGTACTGCGTTCAAGGTCATCGATGATGATGGCAACGAACTGCCGCTGGGCGAGCGGGGCGAGCTTTGCATCAAAGGCCCGCAGGTCATGAAGGGTTACTGGCAGCAGCCCGAGGCAACGGCCCAGGCACTGGATGCAGAAGGCTGGTTCAAGACCGGTGATATCGCGGTGATCGACCCGGACGGCTTCACCCGCATCGTCGACCGCAAGAAGGACATGATCATCGTCTCGGGCTTCAACGTGTACCCCAACGAAATCGAGGATGTGGTGATGGGGCATCCCAAGGTCGCCAACTGTGCGGCTATCGGCGTGCCGGACGAGCGTTCCGGCGAGGCGGTCAAGCTGTTCGTGGTGCCGCGCGAGGGGGGGCTGAGCGTTGATGAGCTGAAGGCCTACTGCAAGGCCAACTTCACCGGCTACAAAGTACCCAAGCACATCGTGCTGCGCGAATCGTTGCCCATGACGCCGGTGGGCAAGATTCTGCGGCGGGAGTTGCGCGATATAGCGTGATACCGGGATGGCTTCTTCGCGGGTAAACCCGCTCCTACACCGCCAATGTAGGAGCGGGTTTACCCGCGAATGCCTCTAAACCGCTCTAACAGGCCATATACAGCCTTATCTGCGACATTTTGGATAATTACTCTAAAAATGACCTGTATTGTTCATTGAGTCATTTTTGTGACCGTAAGGCCTGTTTTGGCCTCTAGGCGACCCCAGACAAAGCTGTTACTCTCGGCCCGCTTCCAGATGATCCGGTTTGCAACGAACCGTCATCTCATATCAATAATAAGCGCATCGACGCGTGAATCGAACTTCGCTGTTGCTGAAGGAGTGGGCTTCCATGATCGAAAATTTTTGGAAGGATAAGTACCCAGCCGGGATTACGGCGGAAATCAATCCTGACGAATTCCCCAATATCCAGGCAGTACTCAAGCAATCCTGCCAACGCTTTGCCGACAAACCGGCCTTTAGCAACCTGGGCAAGACTATCACTTATGGCGAGTTGTATGCGTTGTCGGGGGCGTTTGCCGCCTGGCTGCAGCAGCATACCGACCTCAAGCCGGGTGACCGCATTGCCGTGCAACTGCCCAATGTCCTGCAATACCCGGTCGCGGTCTTCGGTGCCATGCGTGCCGGGCTGATCGTGGTCAATACCAACCCGCTGTACACCGCGCGGGAGATGGAACACCAGTTCAACGACTCGGGTGCCAAGGCCTTGGTGTGCCTGGCCAACATGGCCCACCTGGCCGAAAAAGTGGTGCCCAAAACCCAGGTCAGGCACGTTATCGTCACTGAAGTTGCCGACCTGCTGCCGCCACTCAAGCGCCTGCTGATCAACAGCGTGATCAAGTACGTGAAGAAGATGGTGCCGGCCTACAACCTGCCGCAGGCCGTGCGTTTCAATGACGCCCTGGCGCTGGGCAAGGGCCAGCCAGTGACCGAAGCCAACCCGCAGGCCAACGACGTGGCGGTGCTGCAGTACACCGGCGGTACCACCGGCGTGGCCAAAGGCGCCATGCTGACCCACCGCAACCTGGTGGCCAACATGCTGCAGTGCCGCGCACTGATGGGCGCCAACCTGCACGAAGGCTGCGAAATCCTCATCACCCCCCTGCCGCTGTACCACATCTATGCGTTTACCTTCCATTGCATGGCGATGATGCTGATCGGCAACCACAACGTGCTGATCAGCAACCCGCGAGACTTGCCGGCGATGGTCAAGGAACTGGGCAAGTGGAAGTTCAGCGGCTTTGTGGGCCTCAACACCCTGTTCGTTGCCCTGTGCAATAACGAGGCGTTCCGAGCCCTGGATTTCTCGGCGCTGAAAATCACCCTGTCGGGCGGTATGGCCTTGCAGCTAAGCGTGGCCGAGCGCTGGAAGGCCGTTACCGGTTGCGCCATCTGCGAAGGCTACGGCATGACCGAAACCAGCCCGGTGGCGGCGGTGAACCCGTCGGAAGCGAACCAGGTGGGCACCATCGGTATTCCGGTGCCGTCGACCTTGTGCAAGGTCATCGACGACGCCGGCAATGAGTTGCCGCTTGGCGAAGTGGGCGAGCTGTGTGTCAAGGGCCCGCAGGTGATGAAGGGCTACTGGCAGCGTGAAGATGCCACGGCCGAGATTCTCGACAGCGAAGGCTGGCTGAAGACCGGCGACATCGCCGTGATCCAGGCGGACGGCTACATGCGCATCGTCGACCGCAAGAAAGACATGATCCTGGTCTCGGGCTTCAACGTGTACCCCAACGAGCTGGAAGACGTGTTGGCGGCCTTGCCGGGCGTGCTGCAGTGCGCAGCCATCGGTGTGCCGGACGAGAAGTCGGGTGAAGTGATCAAGGTCTTCATCGTGGTCAAGCCGGGCATGACCGTGACCAAGGAGCAGGTGATGGAGCACATGCGTGCCAACGTTACCGGCTACAAGGTACCGCGCCACATCGAGTTCCGCGATTCGCTGCCGACCACCAACGTGGGCAAGATCCTGCGCCGCGAACTGCGTGATGAAGAGCTCAAGAAGCAAGGCTTGAAGAAGATCGCCTGACCATAAGCCTGCACGCTCAGTGTGAAAGCGGCCTCGTGTCGCGAAAGGGCCGCGAAGCGGCCCTGGGGTTTCGGCGGCGATGCAACAATGGCTGGGGGCGCTATGCGCCCCTTTCGCGACACAAGGCCCCACAATAAGATGCGGCGCCGTCTTCAGACATTGTGAGCCCCTGTAGGAGCGGGTTTACCCGCGAATACGGTAGTGGCGACAACGGTGAACGGCGGGTGGAAATCGGTCAGCAGGGCCGGCCCTTTCGCGGGTAAACCCGCGCCTACATCCGCGCAACTCAGCGCAGCTTCTCGAGCATCTGGTAGTACCACATCCCCGCCGCCAGCAGCGGGTTCCCCAGCAAGTCCCCCATCGGCACTCGCACATGCTTGCACTGGGCAAAGGTGTCGAACTTCTCCAGCGTGCCGGTCAACGCTTCGGCCATGATCTCGCCCATGATGTGGCTGGTGGCAATGCCGTGCCCCGAGTAACCCTGGCAGTACCACACGTTGTCCGACAGCTTGCCCAGCTGCGGGATGCGGTTGACCACGATGCCCATGGCGCAGCTCCACTGGAACTCGATCGGCACCCCCTTCAATGCCGGGAAGGTGCGTTCGATGCAGGGGCGCAATTCGCCTTCGATGTCGCGTGAATCCTTGCCTGAGTAGTTGGCGCCGCCGCCGAACAGCAGGCGCTTGTCGGCCGTCAGGCGGTAGTAGTCGAGGACGAAGCGGCAGTCATACACCGCCAGGTCCTGCGGGTTGATCTGCTCGGCCAGCTCACCCAGCGGCGCGGTGGTGACGATACCGCCCATGGCTGGGAAGATCTTGCCCTTGAGCTGGCGCTTTTCGAGCTTGTGATACACATCGCCGGCCAACATCACCTGGCGTGCCTCCACCCGGCCGTGGGCGGTAACCACCGCCGGGCGCGGGCCATGGACGATGTCCAGCACTTCGGAATTTTCGAATATCAGTGCACCCAGGCCATGCGCGGCACGGGCTTCGCCCAGGCACAGGTTGAGTGGGTGCAGGTGCAGGTTGCGCAGGTTCTTCAACGCACCCAGATAAAGCGGGCTTTGCAGATGCTCCGCCACTGCAGCGCGATCGAGCAGTTGCACCTGCTCGCCCATGCCGCGGCGCTGTGCTTCGGCCTCGAACGCACGCAGTTCGTTCATGTGCGAAGGTTTCATCGCGGCATGCAAATGGCCACGCTTGAGGTCGCAATCGATGCCATAGCGCGCCACGCGCTGCTCGATCACCTGGTGCCCGCGCCAGCGCAAGTGCCAGATGAAATCGTCCACTTCGGCGCCCAGGTGGTTGCGCATCTGCGAGCGCATGGCCTCGTCGCCCGACAGGCTGCCGGTGACCTGGCCGCCGTTGCGACCGCTGGCGCCCCAGCCGATACGGTTGGTTTCGACGATGGCGACCTTCAGGCCGCGCTCGGCCAGTTCAACCGCCGTGGCCACGCCCGTAAAGCCACCGCCGATGATCGCCACATCCACCTGCACCGTGCCTTTGAGTTGCGGGTACTCGCTGTGGTCGTTGAGGGTGGCGCTGTAATAGGACGGCGCGCGCTGCGCCGGGCCGTTGTTCAATGCTGCGTTCATGGGTGTTCCTTGTTTTGTAGGGGCTCAGGCCTGGTGCAGGTACCAGCGCCAGTCCTGTTCGCTGACTTCAGCCATGAACTGGCGGTACTCGGCGCGCTTGACCTTCAGGTACACGCCAAGGAAGTCTTCGCCCAGTGCTTCACGGGCCCATTCGGAATGTTGCAGGGCGTCGAGGGTGGTCAGCCAGTCGGTGGGCAGGTGTTCGGTGGCCTGAGCGTAACCGTTGCCTTCAACGGGGGCACCTGGGTCAAGCTGTTCGCGGATGCCGCGGTGGCTGGCAGCGAGGATCGCCGCTGCAGCCAGGTAAGGGTTGGCATCCGCGCCACAGATGCGGTGCTCCACATGGCGACTGTTGGCAGGGCCTCCTGGCACACGCAGGCTCACGGTGCGGTTGTCCACGCCCCAGGTTGGCGCCAGGGGCGCATAGCTGTTGGCCTGAAAACGTCGGTACGAGTTGGCGTTGGGGCAGAACAGCAGCAGCGAGTCGCGCAGGTGGCGCAGCATGCCGGCCACGGCCTGGCGCAGCAGCGGGGTACCGGCCTTGTCTTCGCTGGCGAACAGGTTGTTGCCGGCGCTGTCGGCCAGGCTCAGGTGCATGTGCATGCCGGTGCCGGCCAGTTGGGCAAATGGCTTGGCCATGAAGCAGGCCTGCATGCCGTGGGCATGGGCCACACCTTTTACCAGGCGCTTGTAGCGCACCGCCTGGTCCATCGCCTGCAGCGCATCGCCATGCTCCAGGGTGATTTCCACCTGGCCGGGGGCGTACTCGGAAATGGCCGTGCGCGCCGGGATGCCTTGGGCCTTGCAGGCAGCGTACAGGTCGGCGAGGAACGGTTCGATCTGCTCCAGTTCGCGCAGGCCATAGACCTGGGTGCTGCGTGGGCGACCGCCATCGTTGTCCAGTGCCGGTTGTGGGCGGCCCTGGGCATCACGCTGCTGGTCAAGCAGGTAGAACTCCAGCTCGCAGGCCATCACCGGGTGGTAACCATCGGCCTTCAACGCTTCGATGGTGCGCAGCAGCACATGGCGTGGGTCAGCGATGCTGGCCGGCAGCCCCTCGCTGGGGTGCATGCTCACCTGCACTGCAGCGGTGGGCACCCGGCGCCAGGGCAGCCGCACCAGGCTGCCGTCAAGCGGGTAGGCACGGCAGTCGATATCGCCTACGTCCCACACCAGGCCGGAGTTTTCCACGTCGTCGCCATTGAGGGTCAGGCCAAGGATGGTGCTGGGCAGTGGCCGGCCTGTCTGGTACACGGCCAGCAGTTCCTCGCGGTGCAACAGCTTGCCGCGTGGCACACCGTTGGCGTCGAGGATGAACAGTTCGAACAGCTCGATATCGGGGTTGTCGGCCAGAAAACGGGTAGCCTGCTCTACAGGGGCAAAGTGCATGATCAATTCGCTCATAGGCGCGCAGGGCCACCGCGCAAGCAGGCGGCCCAGTTGAGTCAAACGGCCAGACGGTGGCCGGGTTTGGTCACAATGGCGTGAGCGAGGTGTCCGGTGGGCGCGCGTGACGGCAGTGCCACAAGGCCCAGAAGGCGAGGATGATGTGGACCAGCGGATTTTCCCCGGCACGGCTCCGGGCCTTCGGCAGCGAAGGGCGGGACGACGGTGGGGCGATAGGCTGGGCGGGAGTCATGCCTTTGATACTCACATGCGGCGTAAGGTTGATTAAAGCAGTGAATGGCAACCTTTACATCGCACTTGGCTAAACATTCTGGTGAAAGCATCACGGTCAAAGTGGGAGCGGGCTTGCGTCGCGAAAGGGCCGCGTAGCGGGCTCCGGCCATCAGCGACCATTCAGAAGTTGCTGGGGCCGCTTTGCAGCCCTATCGCGACACAAGGCGGCTCTCACAGGGCGCGTGCAAGCAGCAGAGAATCCGCAAATCTGCGACAATCGCCCGACTTTCCGAATGCCGATCATGAAAAAGCAGGCTCACCTGCATCACTAAAAAGCCCCATGACTGACCACGCCATCGACAAACTGCTGCAAAACCTCGACCACGCCATGATTGCCGACCGCCATCGCCTGCGCCGGCAACTGCACGAACTGCGCAAGCGCCCCGACGAGGCGAAGCTGGCGCAGTGGGTGGAGAAGGTCCAGGCCTCCTGCGCTCAGGTCACCGCGCGTCAGCAGAGCGTGCCGACCGTACGCTACGACGACAACCTGCCCATCGCCGCCAAGCGTGACGAAATCAAGAAGGCCCTGGCCGAAAACCAGGTGTTGGTGATCGCCGGCGAGACCGGCTCTGGCAAGACGACCCAGTTGCCGAAAATCTGCCTGGAACTTGGCCGTGGCAGCCATGGGTTGATCGCCCATACCCAGCCACGCAGGATCGCAGCGCGTAGCGTGGCCGCGCGAGTCGCCGAAGAGCTGGGCACGCCCTTGGGCGCGCTGGTCGGCTACCAGGTGCGTTTTGAAGACCAGAGCGATTCCAATACCTTGGTCAAGCTGATGACCGACGGCATCCTCCTGGCCGAAACCCAGCACGACCGTTTCCTTGAACGCTACGACACGATCATCGTCGACGAAGCGCACGAGCGCAGCCTGAACATCGACTTCCTGCTCGGCTACCTGAAAACGTTGCTGCATCGTCGACCGGACCTGAAGCTGATCATCACCTCGGCCACCATCGACCTGGAGCGCTTCTCCAGGCACTTCGACGGTGCGCCGATCATCGAGGTGTCCGGGCGCACCTTCCCGGTGGACACCTGGTACCGCCCGCTGACCAGCGAACAGGACGAGGAAGGCAACCAGATCGAGGATGACCTCACCGTCGATCAGGCCATCCTTGCCACCCTCGACGAGCTGGCGCAGCACGAGCGTAGCGAGGGCAAGGGGCCGGGCGATGTGCTGATCTTCCTGCCGGGCGAGCGGGAAATCCGTGATGCCGCCGAGATCCTGCGCAAGGCGCAACTGCGCCATACCGAGATTTTGCCGCTGTACGCGCGCCTGTCGCCGGCCGAGCAGCAGCGTATCTTCCAACCGCACACCGGGCGCCGCGTGGTGCTGGCCACCAACGTCGCCGAAACCTCGCTGACCGTGCCTGGCATCCGCTATGTGATCGACACCGGTACCGCGCGCATCAGCCGCTACAGCTACCGCGCCAAGGTCCAGCGCCTGCCGATCGAGGCGGTGTCACAGGCCAGTGCCAACCAGCGTAAAGGCCGTTGCGGCCGGGTCGAGCCGGGCATTTGCGTGCGTCTCTACAGCGAAGAGGACTTCAACAGCCGGCCAGCGTTTACCGACCCGGAGATTCTGCGCACCAACCTGGCGGCGGTGATCCTGCAGATGTTGCACCTGCGCCTGGGCGCAATCGATGCCTTCCCGTTCATCGAGCCGCCGGATGGCAAAGCCATCAGCGACGGCTTCAACCTGTTGCAGGAGCTTTCGGCGGTTAACCGCGAGAACCAGCTGACGCCAATTGGCCGCCAGCTGGCGCGCTTGCCGATCGACCCGCGGCTGGGCCGCATGCTGCTTGAAGGCGCGCGCCTGGGCAGCCTGCAGGAAGTGCTGATTGTCACCAGTGCGCTGTCGGTGCAGGACCCGCGTGAACGCCCTCCAGAACGCCAGCAGGCCGCCGACCAGGCGCACGCACAGTGGAAGGACGTGGACTCGGACTTCGCTGCGCTGGTCAACCTGTGGCGCGGCTTCGAGGAACAACGCCAGGCGCTGACTGCCAACCCGCTGCGCAACTGGTGCCGCAAGCAGTTCCTGAACTACTTGCGGCTGCGCGAGTGGCGCGATGCTCATCGTCAGTTGGCGCTGATTTGCCGTGACCTGCAGCTGACGGTGAACAAGGAACCGACTGATTACCAGAAGATGCACAAGGCAATCCTCAGCGGGCTGCTCAGCCAGATTGGCCAGAAGACCGAAGAGGGCGACTACCAGGGCGCCCGCCAGCGGCGCTTCTGGGTGCATCCATCGTCGGGCCTGGGACGCAAGCGCCCGCAGTGGGTCATGGCTGCCGAGCTGGTCGAAACCACCAAGCTGTATGCGCGCATGGTGGCCAAGATCGAGCCGGACTGGATCGAGCCGCTGGCCGGCCACCTGATCAAGAAAAACCATTTCGAGCCGCACTGGGAGAAGAAGCGCGGGCAGGTGGTGGCCTACGAGCAGATCACGCTCTACGGGCTGATTCTGGTCGGCCGTCGGCCGGTGCACTACGGCCCGATCGACCCGGCGACCTCGCGCGAGCTGTTCATCCGTGAAGGCCTGGTGGGTGGCGAAATCCAGTCGCGGGCCAAGTGCCTGGCGGCCAACAAACGCCTGCTTGAAGCGCTGGACGAGCTGGAAGCCAAGGCTCGCCGGCGTGACATTCTGGCTGACGAAGAAACGCTGTACGCTTTCTACGAAGCGCGCCTGCCGGCGGAAATCCACCAGACGGCGACCTTCGACAGTTGGTACCGCATGGGCAGCCAGAAGGACGCCAACCTGCTGATCATGCGCGAGGAGGACGTGCTGGCCCGCGAGGCCAGCGAAGTGACCGCCGCACAGTACCCCGACAGTATGCAGGTGGGCGATTTGCGCCTGCCGCTGAGCTACCACTTCGAGCCCGGCCACCCCCGCGATGGTGTGACGGTGCGGGTGCCGGCGCCGCTGTTGCCGAGCCTGCCGGGCGAGCGCCTGGAGTGGCTGGTGCCGGGCCTGCTGGAGGCCAAATGCGTGGCGCTGGTGCGCAACCTGCCCAAGGCCCTGCGCAAGAACTTTGTCCCGGTACCTGACTTCGTCAAGGCTTCGCTGGCGCGCATGACCTTCGGCCAAGGGGCGCTCCCGCAGGCCCTGGGCCAGGAGCTGCTGCGCATGACCGGTGCACGTGTGTCGGACGAGGCCTGGGACGAGTCGGTCAACCAGGTCGAAGGCCACCTGCGCATGAACATCGAAGTGGTCGATGGCCAGGGCAAGTTCCTTGGCGAAGGCCGCGACCTGGCGGAACTGACCGCGCGCTTTGCTGCCGCCAGCCAGGCTGCCCTGGCCGTGCCGCGTGACGCCAAGGGTGAGCAGCCGGTGCAGGCCAAGGCCTTCAGCGAAGTGAAGCAGACCGCCCAGCAGAAGATCGCCGGCCTGTCGATGACCGTGTACCCGGCGCTGGTGGAAGACAACGGCACTGTGCGTGAGGGGCGTTTCTCGACCCAGGCCGAAGCCGAGTTTCAGCACCGCCGCGCCTTGCAACGGCTGTTGCTGCAGCAACTGGCCGAGCCGGCCAAGTTCCTGCGCGGCAAGCTGCCGGGGCTGACCGAGCTGGGCCTGCTGTACCGTGAAATGGGGCGGGTCGAGGCGCTGGTCGAAGACATTCTGCTGGCCAGCCTGGACAGTTGCATCCTTGAAGGCGAACAACCGTTGCCACGTGATGGCGCGGCCTTGGCCGCGCTGGCTGAACGCAAGCGCGGCAGCTGGGCCGAGCATGCCGAGCGCCTGGCAAGGCAGACCCTGGAAGTGCTGAAGCTGTGGCATGGGCTGCAGAAGCGCTTCAAGGGCAAGATCGACCTGAGCCAAGCGGTGGCGCTGAACGACATCAAGCAGCAGCTGGGCAACCTGGTGTACCCGGGCTTCGTGCGCGAAACGCCTGGGGTGTGGTTCAAGGAGTTGCCGCGTTACCTCAAGGCGGTTGAGTTGCGCCTCGAGAAACTCGGCTCGCAAGTACAGAAGGACCGGGTGTGGAGCGGCGAGCTGGCCAATTTGTGGGCGCAGTACAAGGCCCGTGCCGACAAGCATGCCCAGGAAGGCAAGCGCGATGAGCAATTGACTGTGTACCGTTGGTGGCTGGAAGAATATCGCGTGTCGCTGTTTGCCCAGCAGTTGGGGACCAAGGTGCCGATTTCTGACAAGCGATTGAGCAAACAATGGAGTCAGGTGGAAGGCTAACCTCTATTATTTGTGGCAAACTTTGGGGCGTTTGGGGCCGCTTTGCGGCCCTTGGCGGGTGAGCCCGCCTTGCGGGGGTAAACGTAGGCCCCTGAATTGGCACTAAAGTGCCATTAACCTGTCATGTTTCCAGCCAGCGCCCTGTGGCGGTGGCCTTTGACCAGAGGAACGACCGTGCATAACGTCGTGATCAGCGGCACCGGCCTGTACACCCCGGCCCAGAGCATTTCCAACGAAGAGCTGGTGGCTTCCTTCAACGCCTGGTCGCAGCAGTTCAACCAGGACAACGCTGCCGCCATCGAGCGCGGTGAAGTCGAGGCGGCGCCGCTCTCCGACGCGGCGTTTATCGAAAAGGCCTCGGGCATCAAGAGCCGCTTTGTCATGGACAAGGCCGGTATCCTCGACCCGCAGCGCATGAAGCCGCGCTTGCCCGAGCGCAGCAACGATGAACCGTCGGTGCTGTGTGAAATGGCCGTGGCCGCTGCCCGCCAGGCCCTGGAGCGCGCAGGCCGAACGGCGGCCGATGTCGACGGGGTGATCGTCGCCTGCTCCAACTTGCAGCGCCCGTACCCGGCCATCGCCATCGAAGTGCAACAGGCACTGGGTGTCCAGGGCTTTGCCTTCGACATGAACGTGGCCTGCTCGTCGGCCACCTTCGGTATCCAGACCGCCGCCAACAGCGTAGCGCTGGGCCAGGCGCGGGCGGTGCTGATGGTCAACCCCGAAGTGTGCACCGGCCACCTCAACTTCCGTGACCGCGACAGCCATTTCATTTTTGGCGATGCCGCCACCGCCGTGTTGCTGGAGCGTGCCGACCAGGCCACTTCGGCGCACCAGTTCGACATCGTCAGCAGCAAGCTCTGGACTGAGTTCTCCAACAACATCCGCAACAACTTCGGCTTCCTCAACCGTGCGGCGGAAGAGGGTGAAGGCGCTGCGGACAAGCTGTTCATCCAGGAAGGCCGCAAGGTGTTCCGCGAGGTGTGCCCGAAGGTGGCCGAGCTGATCGGGGAACACCTGCAGGAGAATGGGCTGCAACCGGGCGACGTGAAGCGCTTCTGGCTGCACCAGGCCAACCTCAGCATGAACCAGTTGATCGTCAAGAAACTGGTGGGGCGTGAAGTGTCCGAGGAAGAGGCACCGGTGATTCTGGACCGTTACGCCAATACCAGCTCGGCGGGGTCGGTGATTGCCTTCCACCTGTACCAGGATGACCTGGCCAAAGGCTCGTTGGGCGTGTTGAGCTCGTTTGGTGCGGGGTATTCGATTGGTAGCGTGATTCTGCGCAAGCGCTGATTCATCAGGCGCCTGTTACGGCCTCTTCGCGGGCTTGCCCGCTCCCACAGGTACAGCACAGTTCTCAAGGTCTGTGGTGATTCTGTGGGAGCGGGCAAGCCCGCGAAGGGGCCGGCGCATTTCACACAGGCAAAAAGAAGCGGGAAACGCCGGATGGGGTCGGCGTTTCCCGCTTCAGGTGAAGCAGAGCAGGGTGTTGCTTAGAACTTGGCTTCCAGGTCTACCTGCAGGGTGTCGACGTCAGCATTGCTGTTCGGCAGCTGCGACAGGTCGGTCTTGGCCATCAGGTAGGCAGCACCCAGGGAGAAGTTCTTGTCGATTTCATAACCGACCTTGAACTTATGACCGCGCGAACCGGTGTAGCCGTTGCCGAAGTCCGAATCGGTGAACAGGCTGACCACCGCGTTACGCTGCACATCGCGGTAGTTGTAGTCCAGGCTCCAGGCACCCATTTTGGTTTTCAGGCCAGCCAGCCAGGCCTGATCTTCGCCGTCGGTGCTGTCGGTGTTCTTCACGTACTGGCCATAGGCCGACAGCGGAATCGCCAACCCAGTGAAGTCGATCTGGCCAAAGCCTTCCACCAGATTGAACTCGTTGGTGGTGTTGCCGAACGACTGCAGGATGGCTGCTTCCTTGTCGTTGTCGTAACCATAGATGCTGGCACCCACGGTGAGCTTGAGCACGTCGGCCGGCGCGAACTTGGCGCCCAACTGGCCGTGGTAGACCTGTGCATCGTGCTTGTACTGGACGCCGTCACCATCGACGTTGTCCTTCAAGGTGTACTGACCGGCGCTGGCAAACACTTCGGCCCCGCCCAGGTCAGCCTTGTAGGTGGCCGCCACACCTTCCGGGTTGATGTCGCTATCCCAGATGATGTCGCCCATGCTCACCCAAGGCTGTTGCATCTTGCCGCCAATCAGGTGCAGGTTAGGGACTGCAGTCGGGTGCCAGTCGAGGTAGGCCAGGTCGACCCACAGCGACTTCTTGTCGAAGTAGTTGTCGAAGCTCTGGTTGGTCGAACGTCGGTCAGCGCTGCTGCCAGTGGCGATACGAACCCCAGCGTCAACCTGCGGGTTGATCTCGCTGTAGAAGCCGACACGGGCACGTACTCGCTGGCGGTCCTGATTGCCGCTGCTGCTGTTCGGATCGTCGACGTTGACGTCTTCGTAACGCAGGCGCACGTCACCCTTGATCTGGGTCTTGGCGGCCCATGCCACTTTTTGTTCAAAGGAGCTCATACGTTCGGACTGAGCTTTCTGGTCGGCCTTTTCCTTGGTTTCTTTTGCCAGGTCGCCCTGCAGTTCGTTGTACTGCGCCTGGTTGATCGAGCCATTGGCGCGGAGCATTTCGAGCAGCTTGGCGTCGACAGCAGCACTGGCCGGGGCACTCAGGGCCAGCATCATGCCGGTGAGGCTTACTCCGGTAAGTGTGGAAACAAGACGCATAAGGTTCTCCCTACTGAAAAAAATGGGGGAGGCTCAAGCGCCTGCCCCTGCGTTGGCATGTCTTCGGAAAGGGCCTGAATAGACAGGTTCTAGGGTTCCGGAAAACAGGCGCAAGTATTGCGGGGGCCAATGACAGATTAATGTCTGATTAGTGGCACTGTTGTTAAGTAATTGAGAATTAAAGGGCCCACCCGGCGTTCGTCATTTGAGCGACGGGCCTTCCTTGGGGATACTGACGGTCTTCAGAGAGCGAGCCGAAAACGTGACCAGCCTGTACAGCCTTGCCCACCTGCGTGATCTGCCGACGGCCACCTGGGATGCCCTTGTGCCAGCCGGCCAACCCTTCCTGCGCCATGCTTTTCTCAGTGCAATGGAGGACAGCGGCAGCGTGGCGCGCAACACTGGCTGGGCCGCCGAGCACCTGGTGCTGGAGCGTGACGGACAGGTACGGGCGCTGTTGCCCGCGTACCGCAAATGGCACTCGTTTGGCGAGTATGTGTTCGATCATGGTTGGGCCGATGCGTGTGAGCGGGCCGGTATCGCCTACTACCCAAAACTGCTTGGCGCTGTGCCGTTCAGTCCGGTCAGCGGCCCACGGCTGCTGGCGGCCGATCCGGCTGACGGCTTGTTGATGCTGCAGGCCCTGCCGGAGTATCTGGGCAAGGGTGGGCTGTCCGGAGCGCACATCAACTTCACCGACCCGGCGCTGGACGCGCAGTTGGCGGGCCTGCCTGGGTGGATGGAACGCCTGGGTTGCCAGTTTCACTGGCAAAACCGGGGGTATCGCGACTTCCAGGACTTTCTCGACAGCCTCAGCTCGCGCAAGCGCAAGCAGATGCGCAAGGAGCGCGAGCAGGTGGCGGGGCAGGGTATCGACTTCCGCTGGTACCGCGGTGATGAACTGGACGAGGCACAGTGGGATTTCGTCTTTCTGTGCTATGCCAACACCTATGCGGTGCGCCGTCGTGCCCCCTACCTGACGCGCGATTTTTTCAGCCTGCTGGCCGAGCGCATGCCCGAGGCGGTGCGCGTGGTGATGGCCCGCCAGGGTGGTCGAGATGTGGCCATGGCCTTGAGCCTGGTGGGGGGCGATAGCCTGTTTGGCCGCTACTGGGGCTGCCTGGATGAGTTCGACCGGCTGCATTTCGAGACGTGTTTCTACCAGGGCATGGACTTTGCCATTGCCGAGGGTTACCAGCGTTTCGATGCCGGGGCACAGGGCGAGCACAAATTGATACGCGGGTTCGAGCCGGTGTTGACGCGGTCGTGGCATTACCTGCTGCACCCAGGGTTGCGGCGGGCGGTGGAGGATTTTCTGCTGCAGGAACGGGAAGGGGTCAAGGGGTATGCCGAGGAGGCGCGGGGGATGTTGCCCTACCGCCGGGACTGAGAGATCTGTGTTGCCTGTGCCGGCCTTTTCGCGGGTAAACCCGCTCCTACAACGATAGCGAACCTGTGTAGGAGCGGGTTTACCCGCGAAAAGGCCGCGCAGGTGTCAATCGACCCCGACAAAACCTCCGGTCTGGTGGTGCCACAACCGGGCATACAGCCCTTGCTGCTCCAGCAACTCACTGTGGCTGCCACTTTCGACAATCCGCCCCTTGTCCAGCACCACCAGCCGGTCCATACGGGCAATGGTGGAAAGCCGGTGGGCAATGGCGATTACCGTCTTGCCCTGCATCAGCGTCTCCAGGCTTTCCTGGATCGCCGCTTCCACTTCCGAATCCAGCGCCGAGGTGGCCTCGTCCATGATCAGGATTGGTGCGTTCTTCAGCAGCACCCGTGCAATGGCGATACGCTGGCGCTGGCCACCCGACAGCTTGACCCCGCGTTCGCCCACATGGGCATCGAAACCGGTGCGGCCCTGGGCATCCGAAAGCTGTGGGATGAACTCGTCAGCCCGCGCGCGGCGCACAGCTTCGTGCAGTTCTGCATCGCTGGCACCGGGCCGGCCGTACAGCAGGTTTTCGCGGATCGAACGGTGCAGCAGCGACGTATCCTGGGTGATCATGCCGATCTGTGCACGCAGGCTGGCCTGGCTCACCTTGGCAATGTCCTGGCCGTCGATGAGGATGCGCCCACCCTGCACGTCGTACAGGCGCAACAGCAGGTTGACCAGGGTCGACTTGCCTGCCCCGGACGGGCCAATCAAACCGATTTTCTCGCCCGGGCGGATGTCCAGGTTGAGCCCTTCTATGACATTGGTGGCCTTGCCGTAATGGAAGTCGACGTCATCGAAACGCACCGCGCCGCGGCTGACCTTCAGTGCCGGCGCATTGGGCAGGTCGGTGACGGTGACTGGCTGGGCGATGGTCTGCAGGCCGTCCTGCACCATGCCGATGTTCTCGAAAATGCCGTTGACCACCCACATGATCCAACCCGACATGTTGACGATGCGGATCACCAGGCCAGTGGCCAGGGCGATGGCACCCACGGTGATCAGCGATTGGCTCCACAGCCACAGAGCAAGGCCGGTGGTGGCGACCACCAGCAAGCCATTGAGGGTGGTGATGACCACGTCCATGCTGGTGATCACCCGGGAGGCCAGCTGGGTTTTCTCGGTCTGCTCGCGGATTGCCTCACGCGCATACTGCTGTTCGTAGTCGGTATGGGCAAACAGCTTCAGCGTTGCGATGTTGGTGTAGCCGTCGACGATACGCCCCATCAGCTTGGAACGTGCGTCCGAAGACACCACCGAGCGCTCCTTGACCCGTGGCACGAAGTAGAACAGCGCGGCAATGTAGCTGACGATCCACGCCAGCAGCGGCAGCATCAGGCGCCAGTCGGCCTCGGCGAACAACACCAGCGAGGTGATGGCGTAGATCAGCACATGCCATAGCGCGTCCACCGCCTGCACGGCGGAATCGCGCAGCGAGTTGCCGGTCTGCATGATGCGCTGGGCAATACGCCCGGCGAAGTCGCTCTGAAAGAAGTTCAGGCTCTGCTTGAGCACATAGGTATGGTTTTGCCAGCGGATCAGGCTGGTCATGCCGGGGTTGATGGTCTGGTGCACCAGCAGGTCGTGCAGGCCGAAGAACAATGGCCGCAGCAGCAGAATCACCACCAGCATCCAGATCAGCTCGCCGCTGTGCTCGCTGAAGAAGTTGGCATTGGGCGTACCCTGGGCCAGGTCGATGATCCGGCTGAGGTAGCTGAACATCGCCACCTCGATCAGCGAGGCGACCAGGCCGACCACCAGCAGGGCCACGAAGCTGGGCCACACCTGGCGCAGGTAATACAGGTAGAACGGCCACACCGTGCTCGGGGGGGCTTCGCTCGGTGCCTCGCGGAAAATATCGATCAGTCTTTCGAAACGGCGGTACAGCATGGGCGACAACACTCCTGTTCGTCCGACCTTCAGGCGGTTTCACATCCTTGTGAAGCCTGCGGTCAGTCGATACGTTTGGCGGACTTGATATAGACCGGATCGGCCGGTACGTCGCGCATGCCTTTTTTGATGGTGGTCGGCGAGTTGACGATCTGATCGACCACTTCCATGCCTTTGGTCACCTTGCCGAATACGGCATAACCGGCGTCGCGGCCTGGGTTGAGGAAGTCGTTGTCGGCGACGTTGATGAAGAACTGGCTGGTGGCCGAGTTCGGGTTGGACGTGCGCGCCATCGACAGGGTGCCGCGGGTGTTCTGCAGGCCGTTGCTGGCCTCGTTCTTGATCGGGGCCTTGGTATCTTTTTGCACCATCTGGTCAGTGAACCCACCGCCCTGGACCATGAACCCCGGGATCACGCGGTGGAAGATGGTGTTGTTGTAGAAGCCGCTGTCGACGTACTCCAGGAAGTTCTTGGTACTGAGCGGTGCCTTCTCGGCGTTCAGCTCGATTTCGACCTGGCCGAAGCTGGTGTCCAGCATGACGTGCGGGGTCTTGTCGGACGCCATGACACTGGTGGCAAAGGCGACCGAGCAGGCGGTGAGCAGGAGTTTTTTCAGCATGGGCTCAAAGATCCTTGAGAGGTGGAAGCGGCTGCGAGGAACTGCAGCAGGGTCTGGTTGAAGACCTCGGGTTGATCGAGGGGTGTAGCGTGCCGGGAATCGTCGACGACGACCAGCCTGGCGTTGGGTATGAGGGCGACGTAGCGCTGTTTCAGTTGTATCGGCGTGTAATCGTGGTCGGCGGCGATCACCAGGGTAGGACAGTGAATCTGCCCGATGCGTTCCTGCACGCCCCAGTCGACGATGGCGTCGAAGCTTTTCAGGTAGGCGCGCTTGTCGTTGCGCGCCCAGCGCTGGGCCATCTTCTGTCGCAGGTCTGCTTGTTGTGGTTTGGGGAACAGCCGCTCGGCCAGCCCCTTGCCGACGGTTTCGACACTGAGGATGCGCGCCAGGCTCCAGCGCTTGAGCCACCACGCCCAGTCACTGCGGGTGCGGCGCTTGACCTCAGGGGCGCTGTTGACGATGCACAGGCTGCGCAACCATTGAGGGTGGTCGACGGCAAACTGGAAGCCGACCATGCCGCCCATGGACAAGCCGACGAAGTGCACCGGGCCTGTGTGCAAGTGTTCGAGCAGGGCCAGCAGGTCGGCACTAAAGGTGGCGATCTGGTAACCGTCAGCGGGTTTGTCGGAGCGACCGTGGCCGCGGATGTCCATGAGTATCACCCGGTAGTGGCGGCTGAGCAGCGGCACCTGCAACTCCCAATCCTGGCAGCTGGAGCCCAGGCCGTGCAGCAACACCAGGGGTTCGCCCTGGCCATATTCCTCGTAATGCAGTGTGCATCCTTCGTGTTCGAAATAGGCCATGGGCGCGGTCCTCTCAGGCTTGTGGGGGGGCTGCGAAGGGCACGTCCAGTGGCGCGGTGTCGAAATTGCGCAGCAGGTCGATGAGAATCTGCGTGGCCGGGCCCAGGGTCTTCTCTTTGCTCGAATAAAGGTAGAACAGTGGATGGCGGCTGCCACCCTGATCCAGCGGCAATGGCTTGAGCACGCCTTCGCGCAGTTCGCGCTCGATCATGTGACGGGGCAGCCAGGCAAAACCCAGGCCGCTGCTGACGAAGGTGGCGGCGGTGCCCAAGCTGCCGACGGTCCAGCGCTGCTCGGCGCCCAGCCAGCCGACGTCGCGCGGTTGGGCGCGGCCAGAGTCGCGGATCACCACCTGCAGCTGGCTTTCCAGGTCCTGGAAGGTCAGTTCGCGTCCCAGGCGGTGCAGGCTGTGCTCGGGGTGGGCGACGGCGATGAACTCCACTGCGCTCAATTCGGCGCCCAGGTAGCCGCCGATGCTGTAGCTGCTGATGGCCAGGTCGGCGATGCCTTCGTGCATCACTTCCTCCACGCCAGACAGCACTTCTTCACGCAGGCGTACCCGGCAGCCGCGGCTTTGTGGCATGAATGCAGCCAGCGCGCGTACCAGACGGGCGCTGGGGTAGGCGGCATCGACCACCAGGCGCACCTCGGCTTCCCAGCCTTGTTCCATGTGGTGGGCCAGGTCTTCGAGCTGGCTGGCCTGCTTGACCAGGTGGCGCGAGCGGCGCAGCAGCACATTGCCGGCCTCGGTCAGCACCGCCTTGCGGCCATCGATGCGCAACAGCGGGACGCCCAGTTGCTCCTGCATGCGGGCCACGGTGTAGCTGACCGATGACTGCGAGCGGTGCAAGGCCTCGGCGGCCTGGGCAAACCCGCCGTGATCGACCACTGCTTGCAGGGTTCGCCACTGGTCAAGGGTTACGCGCGGCGCTTTCATCTTTCGCTCCTGTTGTCCTAAGCTGCGCTCTTTCAAGGAGAGCGGCCCATGAAGAAATGTTGTGCGGCAATACTGATGTGCCTGCCCCTCGGGGCCATGGCTTATCCCATCGATGTGGAGAAGGAGCTGACCGGGGTCAAGCTCGACTACACCGCCTATGACACGGCCTATGACATTGGCGCCATCACCCTCAACAACTATGGGCAGGTCCCGGCGGCGTGCAAGGTGACCTTCCGCAATGGCCCGGAGGCACCGCGGGTACGCCGTGTGAACGTACCGGCAGGTAAAAGCGTCGATGTCACTGCCAAATTCAATCGGCAAATCATCAAACTGCGGATCGCCTTGAACTGCAGTGCGGAATAAACTGATTAATCGATAGATTGGACCCACTTTTTACGCTTTTTTATCGATAGGTCAAGCCTTAATCTCACCTCCATCGAATCGCACCCTTTTTTGCCGATGGAGGCACCCCATGTCCCGCGTACTGATCATCGAAAGCAGCGCCCGCCAGCAGGATTCCGTTTCCCGTCAGCTGACCAAGGACTTCATCCAGCAATGGCAGGCTGCCCACCCGGCCGATCAGATCACTGTGCGCGACCTGGCAGTAAGCCCGGTACCCCACCTGGACACGAACCTGCTGGGCGGCTGGATGAAGCCCGAAGAACAGCGCAGCGCCGCCGAACTGGAGGCCCTGGCCCGTTCCAACGAACTGACGGATGAGTTGTTGGCTGCCGACGTACTGGTGATGGCTGCGCCCATGTACAACTTCACCATCCCCAGCACCCTGAAAGCCTGGCTGGACCATGTGCTGCGTGCCGGCATCACCTTCAAATACACCCCGACCGGCCCGCAAGGCCTGCTGACCGGCAAGCGCGCCATCGTCCTGACTGCCCGCGGCGGCATCCATGCGGGTGCCAGCAGTGACCATCAGGAACCGTACTTGCGCCAGGTCATGGCTTTCATCGGCATCCACGATGTCGACTTCATCCATGCCGAAGGCCTGAACATGAGCGGCGAGTTCCACGAGAAGGGCGTCAACCAGGCCAAGGCCAAGCTGGCGGCGGTGGCCTGAGGGTTCACGAATTCCCAAACCTGACACCTGTTTTTGCTCCTTTGGGTGTACCTGCCCGGCTTGTATGGCCGGGCTTTTTTTATGCCTGGGGTTTTTAGGTCGCCAGTGCCGGCCTTTTCGCGGGTAAACCCGCTCCTACAAAGGCCATTGCAGATAACTGCGCGCAGGCGAGCCGCGAAGAGGCCGGTACAGCCCCTACATTCCTCATGGTTGAACTCATTCGCTGCAACCCGCTAAGGTCGCGGCCTTGATTCACGAGAGGCAACCATGGGCTACCTGATAATCGTCGCGCTGATCCAGGCGTTTTCCTTCAGCTTGATCGGCGAGTACCTGGCCGGGCACGTCGACAGCTATTTCGCAGTGCTCGCCAGGGTGCTGCTGGCCGGCCTGGTGTTCCTGCCGCTGACCCGCTGGCGCCAGGTCGAGCCACGCTTCATGCGTTCCATGCTGCTGATTGGCGCGCTGCAGTACGGCATCACCTATGTCTGCCTGTACCTGAGCTTCCGCGTGCTTACCGTACCGGAGGTGCTGCTGTTCACGATCCTCACGCCGCTACACGTGACCTTGATCGAAGATGCCCTGAACCGGCGCTTCAACGCTTGGGCGCTAGTGGCCGCGCTGGTCGCCGTGGCCGGTGCTGCCGTGATCCGCTTCGACAGCATCAGCGGCGAGTTTTTCATCGGCTTCCTGCTGCTGCAACTGGCCAACTTCACCTACGCTGCCGGCCAGGTGCTGTACCGTCACCTGGTCGCTCGCCACCCCAGCGACCTGCCACACTACGCCCGCTTCGGTTACTTCTACCTCGGTGCCTTGCTGGTGGTGCTGCCGGCCTTCCTGCTGTTCGGCAATACCCAGCACTTGCCGAGCACTGACGTGCAATGGCTGGTGCTGTTGTTCCTGGGGCTGTGTCCGACGGCGCTGGGGCTGTACTGGTGGAACAAAGGTGCATGCCTGGTTTCTGGCGGTACGCTGGCGGTGATGAACAACCTGCATGTGCCGGTGGGGCTGCTGCTGAACCTGTTGATCTGGAACCAGCACGAGCCGCTGGGGCGGCTGTTCATCGGCGGGGGGATCATCCTGGCGTCGGTGTGGCTGAGCCGCCTGGGTGGGCGCGCACAGGCGCCGCTGGCCGGCAAGGCCTGACTCGCCCTTTGATCCGGGGGCTGCAAGGCAGCCCCGGCAATCTCAAGCCTCGCTCATATCTTCAATGCGACGCGGCATCGGCTCTGCCGCCGTGCGCCCGGCCAACCCCACGCGCATGTCATTGCCACTCGGCTGCTGATACAGGCTCAAGCCGAACTCCGGCAACACCGCCAGCAGGTAGTCGAAGATATCCCCCTGGATCCGTTCGTAATCCGCCCATACCGTCGTGGTAGTGAAGCAGTAGAAACATTGCTGTGAACACGCTGAAAAAAGCGCGCTGGCTTTACACATTTGTTTTTGAATGCAATCTCCATGGGAGCTGAAGTTTAGCGTCTATGCCTGGCCTCAATAACCACAATGTTTTTTGCCGCCGAATCTAGAATAGCATTGAAGCGGCTAATGTTATCTAAATCTAAGTTGGCATCCCATTCGTCTAACATTACGATTGGCGGTGGTGCGGACAAAACTTTCTCAATTTGTAACAGCCTTCGCTCACCCGTGGAGAGGTTGTTTTCCAGCTTAATAAATTGCGCCTCGGGCGTCATCAGGAGAGCGTCATGCACAGCAGCTTTAATTCGTTTAAGGTAGGAGGATTTTCCTGATCCATTATTTCCGCTAAGTAGATAACGACCCACTGTTGTTGAACCGTTTTTTAGTTGGTCTAACAGTTCGGAAGGCGTAATGCTCTGAGAGGAGATGCATTCTTCAATCTTGATGTTGCTCAAGTTCATGGAGGAAAGTTTTTCATGCTTTTCAAGTTCGGAAACGAAACGGTAAAGATTTCTCATTTTAGTGCGAATCAAGAGGAGTTGACTAAAATAAATACTCAAGGAGTGAATGTTCCCGAATACCTGCAGGCTTCTTGGTAGCATTGCCACCAAAGCGCCTACGTTTGCAGCAGTAATGATGTTTGGAGTCTGAATGGTCGCGGCTATAATAATGGTTGCAAGAGCAATAGGCAAACATGCAATGAACTGTTCTAGTAAAACGTATCTATTTACTTCGCCAAAATACGAGCGCGCTTTTTTTTCTAAAGACTCAAAGCTATCTGCTTTCATTTTTCGGCTGCCTAAGGTCGCTGAGTCCCAAGTGAGTTCAATGGACAATAGCGCATCAAGTCGCTTTCGCTGCATGTTTCCGGCAGTATGCTTGATTCTGTTTTTTAAGATGCTCACTAATGCGGCAGATATTAAAAGTGAGATCGAAATGGCTATCGTAATCTCTAGGCCGGTCGTGAAATAAAACACAGCTAGCGTCATGATCACATTCAGGCATGTCGATATTAACCCAACGTAAAAACCACAAGCATGTGTAATAGTAGAAGACGCCTCCCCGCTGATCCACTGCGCTAGACTTTTTTTGTTTTTATCTGATGCGTATCGCATGTCACTAGAGGCTTCACGTAGCACAGACTTCGTGTATTTAAGCCATGTGGCGTTTGCCGCTTTAGTAACATAGATTGAAGACATGGAGCTCACAATATACGCAGCAAGCGCAAATCCAAAAAAAAGAGAAATGTAGCGTAAAATCAGCGTTAAATTACCATCGGCTAGCGTAGCCCCGGCCTTGGCAATGAAGTACGTGGAAAACGCAAGTAAGGTTTGCTGTGCAACAGCAAAAAAAATAGCAAGAACAAAGCTTCTATCTTTCATGCTCAATTAATTCCTAATGCGAGCAAGGCACATAAAGCAACCGAGGCGCTCAACATGACTAAGGCTACAGTATTTTTCATTCTGGTTTTTGCGTAAGCGTTCCTCAAAGCTTTTGCTTGAGCGAGCTGCTTGCCTGTGAAGCCCTTGCCATCATGGGGGCTGAATTTATTTATGAACGAGTCCAAAAACCCTATCTTTTGTTTGATGTTATAGTGATCAGGATTGAGAAATAATAAATCCTGGGACGTGAGATCTCTAAGCACCAACGTGGGGGTGGTAGTTCTAAGGGGGAAATAGCTATTGGAATGCAAGCTTGGAGCTGGGCTGTCTTTGTATAGTGCGCCTATCATTAACTCGCTTTTTATACAAATCGGCTTCGCCTCGATGTGTATGCGAAGAAGGCGGCTAATATCTAGATCTGGCTCAAAGAGAATTATAATGGCGCCCGGGGTTTTTCTTGCTCGCGCCTTATAGAATGTGATGCAGTTCTCAATCAGTGAGATAATTTCTTGATCTGATCGGCGCTTTTCAATGCAAGAAAAATAAATCTCATTTGACAGTAAAGCCTTTGGCATGAACGGGCACATTACCCCCTTTCTATAAGGATGGCGCCCAGGTAGAAAGGTTTCTAAATAAGGCTTGATATTGTTATAGGCTTCAATTACGAATTCGGGTGCCTCAGCGGGAGGTGGCTGCTGGATCGTCCATAAAAATGTCATATCTTCTTCCTTGAAGCAATGAAACCCCTTTCAACTTGGAAAGGGGTCTACTGTAGCCGATCAGTATCCTGACTCAAATTCAGTGAATTTGAGTTACAGGTAATCTAACTGCTTAGAGCTTGTTTACCAATTCCAGCCACCACTACCGCAGATATGAGCCCAACCTGGGGAGCATGGCGGATTAGCAAGGTTAAAAAGAGCAGATTTGAGTTTCTTGAGTAGGGTCTTTGGGCTTGCGTCGGCAAGCGTCATCCCCTTGTGCTCCGTTGTAAAAGCTTTAGACAAGGGATTTGAATAGTCGATTTTCATAAACACTCCATGTGAATGATAACTGAGTGCATTACGTAATGATGCGCATTCAGCATATAGGTGTTCAATCCGGTTTTTGGATCTTAAATTTCGATATATTTTTAATATTAAACATTTAAAGCATCAGAAAAATCGATATATAGTGGGGTGAGAGGTATTTTCTTGAAGCAAGCACGTTAGGAATAGTTGTAAGAATGCAGATGGATGAGCATCAACATGGGTTGCAATCAAGACGAATACGCCAATGACGTCACGTTCGATTCACGGCACTCAATTTCGGGGCAAGCGCTTGCTGAGAATGGCTGCGCGGGAGGAACTTTTTTATTCCTGGATTTTGTGGGAGCAGCCGAGCCCGCGAACACACCGGCCCAGCCCTGACATTCCTCATGAACCCGCTGGCCATTTCGGTGCTGGCGGGGGCTGGCTGAGCTGTGAGCGGGCTGGGGCTGGCCGAGCCGGTGCTGCATTTTCTTGACATGCTGGTGCTTGCCACCACGCCGTGCGGCCTTGGTATTGCAGGGTGCATTCCTGGCAGAAAGCGTGCGGGTGCGCAAGCCAGCTCGTGACCACTGGTGGGCTTGAAGCTGGTGGGGCAGCCGGCGCTGACCTGGGTGCTGGCATACAAGGTATTCAGCCTGCCGACCGGCACCGGGCCGTTCATGCTGGCGGAGAATTCCAACCTTGAGGCGGGGTTGATTTCGCGGATGATTCTGTTGTCCCCCATGGCCTCGCTGGTGACCTTGACGGGGTTGTTGTACCTGCTGGGTTATGCGGAGTAGCTGCCGGCCCATTCGCGGGTCAACCCGCTCCCACAGGATGGCAGCACGGCTGGTGCTGTAAGGTCCCTGTAGGAGCGGGTTGACCCGCGAACGGGCTGCAGGGCAGCCCCGGCAATCTCAAGCCTCGCTCATTTCTTCCAGGCGACGAGGCAATGGCTCTTGGGCTGAACGCCCCGCCAAACCCACGCGCATATCATTGCCACTCGGCTGCTGATACAGGCTCAAGCCGAACTCCGGCAACACCGCCAGCAGGTAGTCGAAGATATCCCCCTGGATGCGCTCGTAATCCGCCCACACCGTGGTGGTGGTGAAGCAGTAGATCTCCAGCGGCACGCCTTCGGCGGTGGTCTGCATCTGCCGCACCATGCAGGTCATGTTCGGGTGCACGTTGGGATGGTTCTTCAGATAGGCCAGGGCAAACGCGCGGAAGGTGCCGATGTTGGTCAGCTTGCGGCGGTTGGCCGACAGGTCCGCCACCGGCCCCAGCGCCTCGTTCCAGTTTTGCAGTTCCTGGCGCTTGCCCGCCAGGTAGTCACTCAGTAGCTGCACCTGGCTCAGGCGATGTTCTTCTTCGCGGGTGAGGAAGCGCACGCCGGCGGCGTCGATGAACAGGCTGCGCTTGATGCGCCGGCCACCGGACTGCTGCATGCCGCGGTAATTGCGGAATGACTCGCTCATCAGGCGCCAGGTGGGGATGGAAACGAGGGTCTTGTCGAAGTTCTGCACTTTCACCGTGTGCAAGGTGATGTCCACCACGTCGCCATCGGCGCCTACCTGCGGCATTTCGATCCAGTCCCCGACATGCAGCATGTCGTTGCTGGTCAGTTGCACGCTGGCGACGAATGACAGCAGGGTGTCCTTGTACACCAACAGCAGTACCGCCGACATCGCACCCAAGCCGGACAGCAGCAACAGCGGCGAGCGGTCGATCAGGGTGGCGACGATAATGATCGAGGCGAAGATCCACAACATCATCTTGGCCAGTTGCACGTAGCCCTTGATCGAGCGGGTGCGGGCGTGTTCGGTGCGGGCATAGATGTCGAGCAGGGCATCCAGCAGGCATGACAGCGCCATGGTCATGAACAACAGGGTAAAGGCCAGGGCGACATTGCCAAGAAAGTGCTGAGCGGTGTCGGACAGCTCAGGCACTAGCTTCAGGCCGAACTGCAGCACCAGGGACGGGGTCGTTTGTGCCAGGCGGTGGAACACCTTGTTGTGGCGCAGGTCGTCCAGCCACTTCAGTGCAGGCTGGCGGGCCAGCAGGCGCGCGCCGTGCAGTATCAGGAAGCGCGCCAGGCGGCCGACTGCCAGGGAGATGAGCAGCAGTACTGCCAGACCGATGGCAGCGTGCAGCATGGGATGTTGGTCGAGGGTGCCCCACAGGTCGAGGGAGTCACGCCAGATTCGTTGGATATCCATGGGCTTGCATACAGTCTTGTTGCGAAACGAAGCCGTATTAGAGCGCGGATAGCGACAAAGTTGCCAAAAGAAATTCGGCTAAGGCTGCAGAAAACGTTACCCTATGCAACTGAATTTCCCGCACTTGTCTGAGGTTACCTCCGTGTTCTCCCAATTCGCCCTGCATGAACGCCTGCTTAAAGCCGTGGCCGAGCTTAAATTTGTCGAGCCAACCCCGGTGCAGGCCGCGGCCATCCCCCTGGCCCTGCAAGGGCGGGATCTGCGTGTGACTGCGCAGACCGGCAGCGGCAAGACGGCGGCCTTCGTACTGCCACTGCTCAACCGTCTGGTCGACCTCAGCGGTCCGCGTGTCGAGATTCGCGCGTTGATCCTGCTGCCGACTCGTGAACTGGCCCAGCAAACCCTCAAGCAGGTGCAGCTGTTCTCGCAGTTCACCTACATCAAGTCGGGCCTGGTGACTGGCGGCGAAGACTTCAAGGAACAGGCCGCCATGCTGCGCAAGGTGCCCGACGTGCTGATCGGCACCCCGGGTCGCCTGCTCGAGCAGCTCAATGCCGGCAACCTCGACCTGTCCCACGTGCAGGTCCTGATCCTGGACGAAGCCGACCGCATGCTCGACATGGGCTTTGCCGAAGACATGGAGCGCCTGTGCAAAGAGTGCGAGAACCGCGAGCAGACCTTGCTGTTCTCGGCTACCACCGGTGGCGCGGCCCTGCGCGACATCATCGGCAAGGTGCTGAAAGACCCTGAGCACCTGATGCTCAACAGTGTCTCGCAACTGGCTGAAGGCACCCGCCAGCAGATCATCACCGCCGACCACGACCAGCATAAAGAGCAGATCGCGCAGTGGTTGCTGGCCAACGAAACCTTCGACAAGGCGATCATCTTCACCAACACCCGCGCCATGGCCGACCGCATCTACGGTCACCTGGTGGCCAAGGACGTGAAGGCTTTCGTGCTGCATGGCGAAAAGGACCAGAAGGACCGCAAGCTGGCCATCGAGCGCTTCAAGCAGGGCAGCTCCAAAGTGCTGGTGGCGACCGACGTGGCAGCCCGTGGCCTGGATATCGACGGCCTGGACCTGGTGATCAACTTCGACATGCCACGCAGCGGTGACGAGTACGTACACCGTGTGGGCCGTACCGGCCGTGCCGGTGGCGAAGGTCTGGCGATCTCGCTGATCACCCACAACGACTGGAACCTGATGTCGAGCATCGAGCGCTACCTCAAGCAGCAGTTCGAGCGCCGGGTCATCAAGGAAGTGAAGGGCACCTACAACGGGCCGAAGAAGGTCAAGGCCTCGGGCAAGGCGGCCGGCAGCAAGAAGAAAAAGGTCGAGAAGAAGACCGGCGACAAGAAAGCTGCCGCCAAGCGCAAGCCTACTGCCAAGCCGAAGGCCAACGCGCCTCTGGCCAGTGCAGATGGCCTGGCGCCACTGAAGAAGCGCAAGCCTGCTGCTGAATAAGACTCACGCAGGCCCTTTGCAGAAGCGACGCAAGTTCGCATCTGCGAAGGGCGTGCGCAGGCGACGAACGATCACTCCGCCTTTTTCTCTGCCTGCTTCAACTCCTTGATCCGCTGGTCGATCAGCTGACACTTGTCGGGCAAGTCCTTGCTCGCCGTCCCCAGATCCATCCCCTGAAGCTCATCATTGATCTCCTTGGCCTTTTGCGGGTTCTGCTCAGTCAACTGAGTGACCAGCCCGGCCAGCTCCTCACGTTTTTGCGTTGCTTCTTCAGGTGTGCAGGCCCAAGCGGGCAGGGCGCAAAGCAGGGCAGCGGCACAGGCTATGGGCAGTAGCGGTTTCATCCTTCCAACCTCCGGCGGTGGTGATGCCCGGTGGAGGGCTGTGGGGGCAGGGAAGTTCAGGGCTTGCGACCGATGGAAGATTTCTTTGGTGGCGGTAGTCCGTTTCTGAAACGCTCCCGTATCCCTCCAGCGCCGTTGAGCAGCACGCTACATCGCTCTAGTCTCGAAGGAAAAGAGGGGGTATTGTATGTACAGCTGTAAATACAGGTCGTCCCATGTTCTTTGAATGGGACGAAGGGAAAAACCAGAGCAATATCCGCAAGCACGGCATCGACTTTGCCGACGTTCCTGACATGTTCAACCATCCCATGCTGATCCGGCGTGATGAGGATGTGGAATGTTCTGAAGAACGTTGGGTCAGCCTAGGATGGCTAAAGGCGCTGATAGGTGTCGTCGTGTACACGGAGAGGCGGGGTGAGGTGATACGCATCATTTCTGCAAGAAAAGCCACCAAACGGGAGGCCAGGTACTATGACCAAATCATCGAGAACTGACTGGAGCCGCCTGGCCCGACAGGACGACAAGGATATCGACACATCAGATATCCCTGAACTGGACCAGGACTTTTTCCGCCAGGCCGAGCTGCGCGTTCCCGCCAAGCAGACGGTGACCATTCGACTGGACTCAGATGTCCTCGCCTGGTTCAAGGAGCAGGGCAGCGGCTACCAGACCCGCATCAATCAGTTGCTGCGCCAATACATGCAAGCGCAACAACGCCAGCGCTAAGCGCTTCGGAACGCTTGGCAACCTTGGCGGGTCCCAACCTGTGTACCCCTTTCGTCCACAGCAGGAGCCCGTAGCCATGAGCATCGCCTACGACTGGGACCTGATCGAACGCTTGCTGCACGAAGTGCAGAATGGCGCCGGTCACAGCTTCACACCCCGCCCATATGCCGAACAGCATGCTGCTGCACTGGCCGCCAAGGGTGAGCCGGTGGGTGACGTGGATCACCTGAAAACCCGTGCATGCGAGTATGAAAAGCTGCTATTTGAGCGCGGATTCATTGAATGCCGGCCTGAAGAGGACGGCGGCAATGGCGAAAACTTCGTCCTGACCGAACGCGGCTCGCGCTTGATGAGCCTGATCGACAGCAGCATCCCCGGCTTCGAGCACCCGCGCCAGGTGCTGGATGAGCAGGAAGATGCGCTGGACGAAACGACGTTCGAACAGGTATCTGCGAAGGCACAGATTGCTTGAGGTCGTTTTAAGGCTGGCAAGTGCAGCGTTCAAAACCCGATAATCGGTAGCTTCTGAACGCTGCCGAGCCTTGCCCATGCCTACGACCACCCCAGAGGCCCGCTTATGAGCGCGGTCCGCAAGAACCCTGACGCCTTTGCCTTCCAGGTAATGCTGGGCCTTTGCCTGATCTGGGGCTGCCAGCAGGTACTGATCAAGACCGCCGCCGTCGACATCGCGCCGGTGATGCAGGCAGCACTGCGCAATGGCATTGCCGCTGTGCTGGTAGGCCTGATGCTGTGCTGGCGGGGTGGCTGGGAGCAGGTCGGCACCACCTGGCGCGCAGGGTTGGTGGCGGGCGGGCTGTTCGGGGTGGAGTTTCTGTTCATTGCCGAAGGGCTGAAACTGACCTCGGCGGCGCACATGTCGGTGTTCCTCTATACCGCGCCGGTATTTACCGCCTTGGGCCTGCATTTTCGTCTACCCAGTGAACGCTTGCGGCTGCTGCAGTGGCTGGGCATTCTGCTGGCCTTCGGCGGCATTGCCATGGCCTTTGCCGGTGGCACTTCGTTCGAGCACATGGACAGCCGCACCTTGCTGGGAGATGCCTTTGGCGTGATCGCCGGGCTGGCCTGGGGCGCGACCACGGTGGTGGTGCGTTGTTCACGGCTATCGGAGGCGCCGGCGACCTTGACCCTGTTCTATCAGCTGGCGGTCGGTTTTGCCGGGCTGCTGCTGATCGCCCTGCTCAGCGGGCAGATCAGCGCGGTGTCGCTGACGCCGCTGGCGATGGGCAGTGTATTGTTCCAGGGGATTGTGGTGTCGTTCATCAGCTACCTCACCTGGTTCTGGTTGCTGCGCAAATACCTGGCGTCGAACCTCGCGGTGTTTTCCTTCATTACCCCATTGTTTGGGGTGACCTTTGGCGTTTTGCTGCTGGATGAGCCGCTCAGTGCGAATTTCGTGGTGGGCGCGTTGATGGTGTTGCTGGGTGTGATCCTGGTAAGTGCCGAGCCTTGGGTGAAACAACAATTGCGGCGGTTGGTAGGGTGATGGATAGTCTGTACCGGCCCCTTCGCGGGCGGCCGGAACAGGCTACATCGACTCAGGATGCAGCCTTGGCCTGACAGGCGCTTCCCTGCTGTGCGTTACCCGGCAACTGGACCAGTACGCCCGCCACCGCCAACCCGCCCGCCGCCAGCATCAATGCCGGTTGCAGCCCGCCACTGTAATGGCTGCTGAGCGCCGCCAGCAGCGGCCCACTCAACTGCCCCAAGGCAAAGCACGCGGTCAGCAGCCCGGCATTGCGCTGTGTGGCATGTGGCGCCAACTCGCGCGAGCGCTGCATGACCAGTTGCATGCAGGCCAGGAACGGCCCGCCACACAGCGCAACACCCAGCACCAGCCCGATACCCCCACCCATCAGACAGGCCAGCACACCCAGCCCTTGCAACCACAGGGTGGTGGTCAACCAGGTCGAGGTGCGGCCACCACGGCGCACGCTCACCAGCAAAACACCCAGCGCCGCCGCCAGGCCAAACGCCGGCCAGAACAGGTCAGCCAGCCACTGCCCGCGAAACTGCTGATTGGCCATCTGTGACAGAAAGGTGGCTGGCAGGATGTAGCCCATGCCATACAAGCCATACACCAACCCCAGGCGGCCAATGCCGACACTGTGCGTCGGGCCTTGTCGCACTGGCGGCCGAGCCGGTGCCGCTTGCAGTGCCCGTGGCAACCACGGCCGTACGGCCAGCAGCATCACCAAGGCAGCCACGGCATAGATCAGCCACAGTGCAGCCGAGCCCAACCCCTGCACATGCGCGGCCAGTGCCAGTAGCCCGGTCACGGCAATACCCAGGCCGGGTCCGGCGAAAACCAGCGCTCCCAGGCGCTGGCGGTTGTGGGCAGTGGCTACTTGCTGGCTGAGGCTGGTGATCATCACCAGCACCCAGGCGCTGGCTACGCCTGTGCCGAAGCGCAGCAGCAGGTGGCCCCAAAAGCCGTTGGCAGCCCAGGAGGCCAGGGTCAGCAGCACACACAGCCACAGCCCCCCGTGCAGGCGCAGCCGTACCTGGCCTGGCGAGCGGGCGAACATGGCGTCCACCGCACCCACGAAATAGCCCAGGTAATTGGCCGCCGCGACCAGCCCGGCGACTGTCAGGTCGAACTGGCCTTCGGCAATCAGTTGTGGCAGTTGCGGGGTGAGGGCGAAACGACCGATGCCCATGGCCATCATCAGCGCCACGGCGCTGGCGAGCAGTTGAATGAGTGGCGACATGACAGGTCTCCTGCGCGGATGTAAGTGATGGCTGGCAGGTTAGGGTGCTTTTATTTTCAATAAAATTGAATAATGATGATCAAGTTGTTCTGTTTTGGAGAATGCCGTGGAATTCAGCCAACTGCGTATCTTTCAGGCCGTGGCCGAGGAAGGCTCGGTTACCCGCGCCGCAGAGCGCCTGCACCGGGTGCCATCAAACCTCTCCACGCGCCTGCGCCAACTCGAGGAGCAACTGGGCGTCGAACTGTTCCTGCGCGAACGTCAGCGCCTGCAACTGTCGCCCGCAGGCAAGGTGCTGCTGGACTATGCCAACCGTATGTCCGCCTTGCGCGACGAAGCGCTGGGCGCCGTGCGTGGCGGTCAGCCGGCTGGGGACTTCGTGCTGGGGACCATGTACAGCACGGCGGCGACCCACTTGCCGGCGTTGCTGGCGCGCTATCACCAGGCTTACCCACAGGTGAACCTGCAAGTGCGTGCAGCACCCAGCGGCGAGTTGCTTGAAGGACTGTTGAACCACTCCCTGGATGCTGCTCTTGTGGACGGGCCACCGAGCCTTGCCGGGCTGGATGGCGTGCCGCTGTGCGATGAGCAACTGGTACTGATCACCAGCCCCGAGCACCCGGCGGTCCTCACCGCCAAGGACGTGGCGGGCAAGGCGGTGTTCACCTTCCGCCAGGGCTGCTCGTACCGCATGCGCCTGGAGGCCTGGTATGCCCATGCCCATACGCCGATGGGGCGGGTGATGGAGATCGAGTCGTACCAGAGCATGCTGGCCTGTGTGATCGCGGGTGCGGGTGTGGCGATGATGGCCCAGTCGATGCTCGACAGCCTGCCTGGACGTGATCGGGTGAGGGTGCACCCGCTGCAGGCACCTTTCGATCAGGCGGTCACCTGGCTGATGTGGCGCCAGGGTATGCGCGGGGCTAATCTGCAGGCATGGATCGACCTGCAACAAAGCGAAACGATTAACCAGTCGTCGGAATGCGCCGCCACGGCTTGATCCGAGTCAAAATCGCCCTTATCTGTAGGAACAGAGGCATGCGTAATACAGGACATAGGGCTATGATCTGTATGAAACATTGCAGGATTGATTTGCCGTGAGGCTGACCCGTCAAGGGGGCATTATGAATAAACCACTGTCAAACTGGCTCCACGACCTGGCCGTCGCCTTGGGGCTGATTCCACCACCCTTGCAGCCGGTGCCGATCCCGACTGATGAAGAGCAGCGCAAACGTCAACCGCGTCGGCGCTGATTAACGACAAAGGCCGCTTCACCCAAGTGGGTGCAGCGGCCTTTTTGTGTCTGCTGATTGTCTAATGCCTGTACTGGCCCTTTCGCGGGCAAGCCCGCTGCTACAAGCGAAAGGGCCGGTACAGCAGTCAGGCCAGCTTCACCGCCGCCACCGACTTGCGCGACACCAGGCTCACGCCCACAAAGCTCACCAGCCCTACTGCCAGGCTGTAGTAGATCGGGGTATTGGCCTCCAGCCCGTCCAGGAACATGAACAGCAGGGCGGTGGCAAAGCCCAGCGACATGCTGGCAATCGCGCCTGCGGTGGTCGCACGCTTCCAGAAGATCGCCCCGATCAACGGGATCAGCATGCCGCCGACCAGCAGGTTATAAGCCAGGGTCAGGGCGTTGATCACATCATTCACCACCAGCGCGATGCCCAGCACCACCAGGCCGGTGAGCAGGGTGAACAGGCGGCTGGTGCCCAGGCTCGACTGCTTGCCGCCACGCAGCTTGGGCAGCAGGTCTTCGGTCACGGTGGTCGAGGCAGCCAGCAGACCGGCGCTGGCGGTGGACATCATGGCCGCCAGGGCCGCGGCCATCAGCAGGCCACGAATGCCATCGGGCAGGGTGGTCTTGATCATCTCGGCAAAGGCGTTGTTCGGGTTGGCCAGGTCGGGCATCAGCACGTGCGCAGCCATGCCGATCGCCGCACAGGCCAGGCCATACAGCACGCAATACACACCGGCGGTGGTGCCGGCTCGCTGACAGACCTTTTCGTCACGGGCGGTGAACACTCGCTGCCAGATGTCCTGGCCGATGAGGATGCCGAAGAAGTAGATCAGGAAGTAAGTGATGATGGTGTCCCAGCCAATGGTAGTCAGCTGGAAGCTGGCCGCTGGCAGTTTGGCCACCAGGGTGTCCCAACCACCGGCCTTGTACAGGCACACTGGCAGCAGGATGAACATCAGGCCGACGGTCTTGATCACGAACTGGACGATATCGGTCAGGGTCAGCGACCACATGCCGCCGATGGTCGAGTACAGCACTACCACGCCGCCGCCGAGCATCAGCGAAGCCCAGAACGGCAGGTCCAGCAGCACCTGCAGGACGGTGGCCATGGCCAGGGTCGAGGTGACCCCGATCATCAGCGCGTAAGCCAGCATGATGACGGCGCTGGCCTGGCGTGCGGTGGGGTTGTAGCGCTGTTCCAGTACCTGGGTCACGGTGAAGATGCGCAGGCGCAGCAGCGGTTTGGCGAGGAACAGGTTGATGGCGATGATGCCCAGGCCCAGGGCTGCGCACAGCCAGAAGCCGGAAATGCCGTGGACGTAGCCCAGGCGCACGGTGCCGACGGTGGAAGCGCCACCGAGTACGGTGGTGGCCATGGTGCCCATGTACAGCACCGGGCCGAGGTTGCGCCCGGCTACCAGGTAGTCTTCATGGGTTTTCGCGCGGCGCATGCCATACCAGCCAAGCCCGAGCATGCCGGCGGTGTAGATCATTACAACAATGATGTCCAAGGCCATTGGGGGTCTCCCGATTATCTTTATTATGGCGAGATCGACCGCACGGGCGTTTGCACGGCGCCCGGCGGTCTTTTCTTGTGTTGGCGGGCCTCAGTGGCCCTCCCTCATGGCTCCTGCCGGGGTAGAGCGGTATTAGCGACGCACCACGCCCGGTAGCACGCAGAGCATCTCGAACAGCAGGTTGGCACCGAGCAGCGAGGTGTTGCCGGTGGTGTCGTAAGGCGGGGAGACTTCGACAAGGTCACAGCCGATCAGGTCCAGGCCGTGGCAGCCGCGAATGATCTCCATCGCCTGGATGGTGGTCAAGCCGCCGATCTCCGGGGTTCCGGTACCGGGTGCCCAGGCCGGGTCGATGCCATCGATGTCGAAAGACAGGTAAACCGGGCCACCGCCGACTTTTTCCCGCACTTCGGCCATCAGTGGCTCCAGTGACTTGTGCCAGCACTCTTCGGCCTGGACCACGCGGAAGCCCTGGCGACGGCTCCAGTTGAAGTCATCGGCGGTGTAGCCCTGGGCGCGCAGGCCGATCTGCACCACGCGGTCACAGTCGAGCAGGCCTTCTTCCACGGCGCGGCGGAAGGTGGTGCCGTGGGCGATCTTCTCGCCGAACATGTGGTCGTTGACGTCGGCGTGGGCATCGATGTGTACCAGGCCGATCTTGCCGTGTTTCTTGTGCAGCGCACGCAGGATCGGCAGGGTGATGGTGTGATCGCCCCCCAGGGTCATGGGGATGACGTTGTGCTCGACGATCTCGTCATACGCTTCTTCGATGATGCGCACGGCGTCCAGCAGATTGAAGGTGTTGATTGCCACATCGCCGATATCGGCGACCGACAGCGAGTCGAACGGGGCGGCACCGGTCGCCATGTTGTACGGGCGGATCATCACCGATTCGGCGCGGATCTGCCGCGGGCCGAAGCGGGTGCCGGAGCGTAGCGAGGTACCGATATCCAGCGGTACGCCAATGAAGGCAGCATCCAGGCCTTCGGCGCTTTGCAGGTGGGGGAGGCGGAGCATGGTGGCGATGCCGCCGAAACGCGGCATTTCGTTGCCGCCCAGTGGTTGGTGGAGAGTCTTGTCCACGGTGGGCCTCATCAGTCGGTCGATTGTTGTGTTTGTTCGAACCTGTGCCGCCGCGCGCCATTCACGTGTGGTTTGCCGGCGGGCAGGGACATTTCGGCCAAGTCTGCTCAAGGGAGTACCGGGGAAGAATCGCTACCGACAAAAACTTAGTTCAGGATTTTCTAAACTAAAGGCGGGTAGAGCAGTTAGACTGCGCGCACATACCCTTGTGGAACCGTTGCACCATGGCCTCGACCTTGCCCGACCTGAAACTGCTGCGCATCTTCATCAGCGTGGTGCGCCACCAGGGCTTTGCCAACGCCCAGCGCGAGCTGAACCTGTCGACCTCGGCCATCAGTACCTACATGAGCCAGCTGGAGGGCGCGTTGGGTATCGTGCTGTGCCACCGGGGTCGGGGTGGCTTCAGCCTGACCAGCAAGGGCGAGCTGTTCCATCAGGAAACCCTGCGCCTGCTGGCCGAGCTGGACGGTTTCGAGCAGTATGCCGCCGCCCTCAAGGGCGAACTGCGTGGCACCCTCAACCTTGGCGTGATCGACTCCACGGTCGGTGACCGCGCCTTGCCGCTGGCCGAAGCCATCGGTGCCTACAGCCAGGAGCACCCGGCGGTGCACCTGCACCTGTCGGTGTCCAGCCCCTACGAGCTGCAATTAGGTGTGCAGGACAACCGCCTGGACCTGGCCATCGGTGCGTTTTCTTCGCGGATGAGCGGCCTGCTCTACCAGCCGTTGTACCGCGAACAGCACTGGCTGTATTGCAGCAGCCGCCACCCGTTGTATGCCGAGCGGCGCATTCCCGAGCAGGTGGTGACCCAACAACGCATGGTCGGCCGTGGTTATTGGAGCCAGGCCGAACTGGCCCGGCATGGCTTCAAGCACAGTGCGGCGACGGTTGAAAGCATGGAGGCGCAGCTGATCCTGATCCTTTCCGGGGCCTATATCGGCTACTTGCCTGAACACTACGCCCAGGCCTGGGTCGACAAAGGTGACTTGCGTGTACTGTCGCCGTCGACCTTTGGTTACCAGGCCCCGTTCTCGCTGATCATTCGCCGCGGGCGCAGCCGCGAACCGCTGATCCAGACCTTCCGTGACCTGCTGAAAAGCCAGCTCAACGTGGGCTGAGATGCGACGCATTCATGCATTCCGTCGGGAGCGGGTTAAATTCCGGTAAACGCTGGCCGCTAACCTGATAGCGCTCTGCTACATATCAACTTGCGCTGATGATTTCCCCTTATTTCATCCTGCAAGGATCGCCCAAGATGCGCATGAATTTGCCCGTCACTGAGCACGAAAGAACCTTCCCCGGCGATCAACGCCTTATTTCCACGACTGACCTCGGCAGCCGAATCACCTACTGCAACGACGCCTTTGTGGCAATCAGCGGCTTTACCTACGACGAGCTGGTCGGCCAACCGCACAACCTGGTGCGCCACCCGGACATGCCGCCTGCGGTGTTTGGCCACATGTGGGAGACCATCAAGCAGGGCAAACCTTGGATGGGCATCGTCAAGAACCGGGCGAAGAACGGCGATTACTATTGGGTAAGCGCCTATGTCACGGCGATATACGAACAAGGCCGGATCAGTGGCTACGAGTCGGTGCGCTCGGTGCCCACGCGCGAGCAGATCCGCCGTGCCGAGGCACTGTATGCGCGTTTGCGTGATGGTCGCGGCCCAGTGCCGTGGGCTGCTCGCCTGGGGCACGGCCTGGGCCATGGCTGGCCACTGATCGGCGCAGGCCTGCTGTCGGCGGCGGGTTACCTTTGGTTGCCCCCCTATGCGGCGCTCGCGGTGCTGATGGCAAGTCTGCTGCTGGCTTGGTACTGGGTCGAGCACCGGCAGAACCAGGCCATTCGCCGCACGTTGGCTGAGCATCCCAAGGCCTTTACCAGTCCGTTGGTGGCGCTGACCTACAGTGACAACCCAGGCCTGCAGGGCCAGCTCGACCTGGCCATCATCAGCGAAGAAGCCCGCCTGCAAACGGCCCTGACCCGGCTGGTGGATGCCGGTGTCGGGGTAAAGTCGCGGGCGGCGCAGTCTTCCGACCTGTCCGATGCCCAGGCGCAGATGCTCGACCGGCAGCGCAGCGAGACCGACCAGTCCGCCACGGCGATCGCGCAGATGGCGGCAACCATCCAGCAGGTCACCCACAACGTGCAGAGCACGGCACACGCGGCAGGTGATGCCGACCAACTGGCGCAGCAGGGCAGCGAGCTGGCCCTGAAGAGCCTGCAAGCCATGGGCAGCATGAGCGACGCGGTCAATGACATTGGTCAGGCGGTCAACGCCTTGGCCGAGCAGACCCAGTCGATTGGCAGCGTGGTCGACGTGATCACTTCGATTGCCGAGCAGACCAACCTGCTGGCGCTTAACGCCGCCATTGAAGCGGCGCGCGCCGGTGAGCAAGGGCGGGGGTTCGCCGTGGTGGCTGATGAGGTGCGGTCGTTGGCGCAGCGTACCCGCGCGTCGACCGAAGAGATCCACCATATCATCGCCTCGTTGAGGGCCGGGGCGGAGCGAGCGGTGAGCACTGCCAGCCGGGGCGAGCAGATTTCCCGGGACAGTGTGCACAGTGTCGAGGCGGTGCAGGCGGCACTGAGCGGGATTGCCCTGGCGGTCAGCCGCATCACTGGCATGAGCCAGCAGATGGCCACGGCATCGGAGCAACAGAGCCATGTGGCTGAAGACATCAACCAGCAGATCGTGAGAATTGCCCAGCTGTGCGACCAGAGTGCCGGGCAAGCCAGGCAAGGCGCGGAAATCAGCCAGGACCTCGAGCGCATGGCGGAGTACCTGCATAGCCTGGCGGAAAGGTTCAACCGTTGATATCGCGGGGCCCGCAAAGCGGGCCCCGGTTATGTGGCAAACTGTCCCCGCCAAGGAGACCGCCATGCCCAGACCCCGCTGCGAGCGCTGCCAGCGCCCGCTCGACCATTGCCTATGCCCACTGATCCCCGCGCTCGACAGCCGCACCCGTGTGATCCTGCTGCAGCACCCCAGTGAAACTGCTCATGCCCTGAACACGGCGCGCCTGGCTGCCCTTGGCCTGAACAATGCCGAGTTGCGGATTGGAGAGGTGTTCGATGACCTGCATGACTTGCTCGCCACCCCCGGATACCACCCGGTGCTGCTGTTCCCGGGTGATGACGCCCAGGTGCTCACAGCTTATGGCGAGGCGGGCGACAAACCTTTGCTGCTGATCGTGCCCGACGGTACCTGGCGCAAGGCGCGCAAGCTGCTGTACCTGAACCCGTTGCTGGGGGGGCTGCCACGGGTGACGCTGGGGCAGGTGGCCGCTTCACGCTATCGGTTGCGCAAAGCGCCGGAGGCGGGTGCATTGTCGACGATCGAGGCGGTGGTCGGGGCATTGAACACGCTGGAGCAACCGGCCTGTTTCGATGCACTGCTGGCGCCGTTCGAGGCGTTGATCGAGGGGCAGATCAGGGCCATGGGCGTAGAGACTTTTCAGCGTAATCATGGCCGCGAATGAGGGTTGGGGGCTGCTGTGCAGCCCATTCGCAGCACAAAGCAGCCCCGCTACCTAAAACCCGCTCAACGCATCTCAGGCAGACGCGCCTCGGTGCGGACTTCGGTGGTCGCCAGCGCCTCTGGTGGCAACGAAATATGCTGTTTGCTCAGCAATTCACCCATGGTCGCCAGTACGCGGTAGCGCGAGAACTCTTCGGTATAACGCACCTCGGTGTAGCGACGGTCTGCGTTGTACAGCTCGTTCTCACTGTCGAGGACGTCCAGCAGGGTGCGCTGGCCCAGGCCGAACTGGTCCTGGTAGGCCGCGCGCACACGTTTGGTGGTCTCGGCGTATTCGCGCGCGGTTGGCAGCTGCTTGCTGGCGTTGTTCATGGCGTTCCACGCCAGGCTCAGGTTTTCGGTCAACTCACGCAGGGCGTTGTTGCGAATGTCCAGCGCCTGGTTGATCTTGTGCGCGTCGGACTGCAGGCGAGCCTTGTCGCTGCCACCGCGGAACAGGTTGTAGTTCATCTCCACGCCAGCTTGCCAGTCGTTGTTGTTGTGGCCTTTCTCGCCGCCGGTGTTGTTGTTGGCACCGGTTGCCAGAATGGCGTCGAAGCGCGGGTAGAAGGTCGACTTGCCCACTTCGTACTGCCGCTCGGCGGCGTTGACGTCAGCCTGGGCAGACTTGATGTACGGGTTGTTCTGGCGCATGCCGTCGCGGGCTTCGTCGAGGGTGCCTGGCACCTCGCCCCTGATGCTCTGCGGGCTTTCCAGCTCGTCCGGGGCGCGACCGATCACGCTGAAGAAGTTGGCCTCGGCATCGGCCAGGTCGACTTCGGCGGTGTCCAGGTTGTTTTCCGCCAGGGCGCGACGGGCGCGGGACTGGTCGAGGTCGGCGGTGCTGCCGACGCCGCGCTCGTTGCGCAGGCCAATCTGGTCGTTGACGCGCAGGTGAGCTTGCAGGTTGTTCTTGGCCAGCGTCACCAGTTCACGGCGTTTGAGCACTTCCAGGTAGACCTCGACTGCACGCAGGGCGACATCCTGGGCAACGGCCTGGGTGTAATAGGCGCGGGAGGTAGAGACCGCCTCGGTGCGGCCCACTTCATTCGCGGTGTTGAAGCCGTCGAAGATCATCTGCCGCAGGCGCAGTTCGGACTGGGTGTAGTTGAGGGTTTCCTTGTTGTGATTACCCGCTGCACGGGTCGTGGCGTTGTCCGAGCGCTGGCGGCCATAACCGGCAACCAGGTCCACGGAAGGGTAGTAGCCACCACGCGCGAACTTCACGTCTTCATCGGCCGACAGCTTGCTGTTACGGTTGGAGCTGACTTGTGGGTGGTAGTCCACGGCGCTTTGGACAGCCTCGGTAATCGACATCGCCTGTACGTTGGCACTCGCCAGGGCCAACAGTAAAGCACTGGTGATGGGGTTCAAAACGCGCATGGTACATCTCCCTGATCCTGGAATTGATCCTGCTGTTCGCCAAAAAAATGACGATAAACGTATCGCGTATAGTGTTGCAGGTTTTTAACAACACAGCTAAGTACATTCAACGCGATAGATAAGAAGATTTATTCATATCAAATTGCCATATAAGATCGTTGTTGTCTAATAAGTGTGTATTCAAGGGCACGGAACGAAGGCGGGAAATGCCTCGAAAACCCATGGATACAAGGTCTACACGCGGTTCCAGAACTAATTCGGATAAAGAAGGTGTTGATTAGGCGAAAGCGATATTTGGCGACAAAATATTGTCACTTTGGCTTGTGCAGGGTTTTCAGCCTGAGCAGGTACAGGGTAACCAGCACGGCACTGGTCAGCATGAAGGTACGTGCCCAGAACAGCGGGACCAGGTAGCACGACAGGCCAATGCTGGCCCACATCAGGCCGATGGCGTAGACCTTGCCCTTGAGGGGGATGCCTTCACCACTGAGGTAGTCACGGATCCATGGTCCCAGCTTGGGATGATGGACCAGCCAGTGGTGAAAGCGCGGCGAGCTGCGGGCAAAGCAGGCCGCCGCCAAAAGCAGGAATGGGGTGGTGGGCAAGACCGGCAGGAATATCCCCAGCACCCCCAGCGCGACGCTGAGCCAGCCAGTGGCCAGCAGCAGGTAGCGCACAGGTTGCTCAGTGGTGGCGTGGCTTGAGCAGCGCCGGTTTTTCGTCAGGGGCGTGCAGCAGCAGGAACAGTGCGCTCAGTGCCTCAGGGATCTGCACGATCATGTCATCCTGCAGGTTGGCGTTGCTGGCGATATCGGCGAACTCTGGCTGTTCGTCAAACAACCCCGAACCCACCATGATCGGCAGCAGCATTTCGCTGACTTCTTCCTCGGCGTTTTCGAACCACGCCTCTTCCCGCAGGAACACGCCTTCCATGAAGCCGATGCACCAGCCGCGCAGGTCGGAATCGTCCGGCTCATCGGTCAAGTCGAGCTCGCAGGGCAGGTCGAATTCTTCGTCGCTGGCCAGCTGGCGGGCAATGTGCGCCTTGAGCGCCACCAGGGTGGCCTCGATCTCGGTGCGCTGGGCTTCGCTGGCGTAGTGCGGCTCCTCGGCGAACAGGGCGTCGATCCACTCGCGCTCGGGCACGTCCTCGGCGTTGATCGAAAGAGCGGTGAGGTAGCCGTGTGCGGCGACATAGTCCAGCGCTTCTTCGTGCAGCTCGTCGGCGTCGAGGAAGGCTTGCAGGCGGGTCAGTTGCTCGGCGAAGGACATTACAGGGCTACCTTGGGGAATAAACGATAACGAATTCTAGCACCTTGCAGCGGCAGCGGGGCAAAGGGAACGTCTATCGCCGCGGTGCATGTGCAGCGCGGTGCTGCGGTATACTCCGCGATTTTTCATCCAGGGGCAGGTTTTAACGGCTGCCTGGCAAAAACCGCTTACGCATTTGGCGTGTGCGGGGCGGGTTTTTCGTCCAGCCTTTATCCAGGATGGTACGGCGATTTGGAGTTGCACATGCTCGAACAGGCTCAGCGCGTTCTCAAGGACATCTTCGGCTACGACAGTTTCCGTGGGCGCCAGGCAGCGATCATCGAATGCGTGGCCAATGGCGGCGATGCCTTGGTACTGATGCCCACCGGTGGCGGCAAATCGCTGTGTTTCCAGGTGCCGGGGCTGCTGCGCCCGGGCTTGACGGTGGTGGTATCGCCACTGATCGCGCTGATGGACGACCAGGTCGCCACCCTTGACGAGCTGGGTGTGTCTGCGGCCGCCCTGAACTCTACCCTGACGGCGGAGCAGCAGCGTGAACTGGCCGGGCGCCTGCGCCGTGGTGAAGTCAAGATGCTGTACCTGGCGCCGGAGCGCCTGGTGCAGCCGCGCATGCTCGACTTCCTGCGCGATCTGGATATCTCGCTGTTCGCCATTGACGAGGCCCACTGCGTTTCGCAATGGGGTCACGATTTCCGCCCCGAGTACCTGCAGCTGGGTCAGCTGGCCGAACTGTTTCCGCATGTGCCGCGCATTGCGCTTACCGCTACGGCCGACATGCGAACCCGCGAGGAGATCGTTCAGCGCCTGCACCTGCAGGGCGCCGAGCGCTTCCTGTCGAGTTTCGACCGGCCCAACATCTTCTACCGCATCGTGCCCAAGGAGGCACCGCGCAAGCAGTTGATGGCCTTTCTCGGCGAGCGTCGTGGCAACGCTGGCATCGTCTACTGCCTGTCGCGCAAGAAGGTCGACGAAACCGCCGCCTTCCTCTGCAGTCAGGGGTTCCCTGCGCTGCCGTATCACGCCGGCCTTGCCGCCGAGACACGTGCGGCCAACCAGCACCGCTTTCTCAACGAGGAAGGGCTGATCATGGTCGCTACCATTGCTTTCGGCATGGGTATCGACAAGCCCAACGTGCGCTTCGTTGCTCACCTCGACCTGCCCAAATCGCTTGAGGCCTACTACCAGGAAACCGGCCGGGCCGGCCGTGACGGCCTGCCCTCCGATGCCTGGATGGCCTACGGGCTGCAGGACATGGTGATGCTCAAGCAGATGCTGCAGAACTCTGAAGGCGACGAGCGCCACAAGCGCATCGAGCAGCACAAGCTGGACGCCATGCTGGCGCTGTGCGAAGAAACGCGCTGCCGCCGCCAGTCGCTGCTGGCCTACTTCGACGAAACCCTCGAACAACCGTGCGGGCACTGCGACAACTGTGTCGACAACATCCAGACCTGGGACGCCACCGAACCGGCCCGCCAGGCGCTGTCGGCGGTGTTCCGCACCGGCCAGCGCTATGGTGTTGGCCACCTGGTCGATGTGCTGTTGGGCAAGGACACCGAGAAGGTGCGCAATTTCGGCCACGAGAAGCTGTCGGTATTCGGCGTTGGCAAAGGCTTGGCCGAGGTCGAGTGGCGTTCACTGTTCCGTCAGCTGGTGGCGCGCGGCCTGGTCGATATCGACCTGGAAGGCTACGGCGGTCTGCGCCTGTCCGACAGCTGCCGGCCGCTGCTGCGCGGCGAGGTGACCTTGCAACTGCGCCGTGATCTCAAACCGCAGACCACGGCCAAAACCTCGTCGTCCAGCGGCGGCAGCCCGGCCAGCCAGCTGGTGCGTGCCGAAGAGCGCGATCTGTGGGAAGCGCTGCGTACCCTGCGCCGCAAGCTGGCCGAAGAACACAGTGTGCCACCCTACGTCATCTTCCCCGACTCGACACTGCTGGAGATGCTGCGCAGCCAGCCGGTCAGCCTCAGCGACATGGCCCAGGTCAGCGGTGTGGGGGCGCGCAAGCTGGAGCGCTACGGCCAGGCGTTCCTCGAAGTGCTGAACAGCAGCGGTGGCACCGACGAGGCACCGAAAGTGGTGCTCGACCTGCGCCACGAACTGGTCAGCCTGGCCCGTGCCGGCATGACCCCGGCGCAGATCGCCGGGCAGCTCAACTGCAGCGAGAAGAATGTGTATAGCCTGCTGGCCGAGGCGCTGGGCCGCCAGGAGCTGAGTCTGGACCAGGCCATCGACTTGCCGGAAGACCTGATGATGGAGGTGCAGGACGCCTTTCTTGATGGCGAGGGTGAGCTGCCACCGGTGTCGGCCATTGCCCCGCAGTTCGGGGCGCGGGTGCCGGAGGGCGTACTTTATTGCGTGCGCGCAGCGCTGGCGGCGGAATTCGAATTGTAAACGCATGCAGGATCGAAGGCAGAAGCGCCATCTGCTGACCTTTGTCATGCTTTTTGACGATTATCGAACGCGTAACCATGGCCGAGCCTTGCCTCGTGGGGCAGGGCATGGTTAGCTGCCTAATAATTAGATCTACTCCAATGAGTTCCTTATGCCCCTGAACGACAACCAACACCGCTTTGGCATGCAACTGGCCCAGATGTCCCGAGGTTGGCGTGCCGAGCTGGACCGCCGCCTGGCCGGGCTCAACCTGTCCCAGGCGCGCTGGCTGGTGTTGCTGCACCTGGCGCGCTTCGAAGACGCCCCGACCCAGCGTGAGCTGGCCCAGAGCGTAGGTGTCGAGGGCCCGACCCTGGCGCGTCTGCTCGACAGCCTGGAAGCGCAAGGGCTGGTGCGCCGGCAGGCGGTGCTGGAGGATCGGCGGGCGAAGAAGATCGTGCTGTGCCCGCCGGCCAAGCCGTTGATCGATCAGATCGAGACCATCGCCAACCAACTGCGGGTAGAGCTGTTTACCGGCGTGGACGAGGCGGACTTGCAGGTCTGCATGCGCGTGCATGCCAAGATCCTGGCCAACCTCGAAAAGTCCTGAGCTCCCCCCATCGTTGCAGGTGCAGTGCAAGCCTCAGAAGGTGTGCCCAAGGTTCAGGTACACCGCCTGCTCATGCGCACTGTTGGCGCCGTAGCTGAAGTTCAGCGGCCCTAGAGGCGTCTCCAGCCCCAGGAAGATGCTCGCCGCATTGATGTACCCACTGTCAAATTCGTTGTCGTTGTTCCACGCCCGCCCTCGCTCCAGCGAGCCGCCGATGTACAGCGGGAAGTCCAGCGGCACATAGGCCCGTGGCGTCAGCCGGCGGTAATAGACCATGCGCAGCAGGCTCACGTTCTGCCCCGATACCGAGTCCTGGCGGAAGCCTGACAGCTCTCGCGCCCCGCCCATCACAAAGCTCGACGTCACCACTTCGGTGTCGTCCAGCGTGCGCCCGTAGCGCCCACCCAGTACGAACGTGTTCGGCCCGCTGCTGATGGCCTTGTCCAGGGTGAACAGCCACTGCCGGTAATCCTGGTCGGAGTCCAGCGACTTGTCGTATTTGCGCAAGGTCAGGCCGATATCCTCGCCATGGTGCGGGAAGTACACGTTATCGAGGGTGTCGAACGAGTACTTCAGCTCGTAGAAACCTTCGTTGAAACTGACTTTGGGCAGGTCCTGGTCGCCGATGCGCACCTCGGCTTCGCCCCAGGCCTTGCCCACGCCCAGGCGCACTTCACCGCTGTTGCCGATCTGCCGGCCTACGTTCAGGCCAAAGCCATAGCGTTCCAGGCGATACTCGGCGACCGGGTCGTTGTCCAGGGTGGCTTCGATGTTCTGCGAGCCCAGGTCCAGGTACGGCGCGATGAAGTAGCGTGAGCCCACATCCAGGGGTTGGTAGAACTCGCTGTACAGCGCTTGCTGGTCACCGATCTGGCCGCGGGTCAGCCATTCGGCGCCAAGGCTGTTGATGCCGTTGACCCGGTAGCTGGCGCCCAGGTTGAAAGCGCTGTCGCCGCGCAGGTCATCGGACAGGTTCAGGCCCAGGCGCAGGTAGTCCGTGCCGCCGCGTCGGCCCCGGGCGTTGATCACCAGGGTATTGTCGTTGCCCCTGTGCACCACGCGGTACTGCACCCTGTCGAAGTAGTCCAGGCCATACAGCGTACCCATGTCGGTCTGCAGGCGGCCCAGTTCCAGCGGTGCGTCGATCGGCTGGCGGATGTACGAGCGGATTACATCATCGCTGACCTTGGAGTCGTTTTCGATCCGGATTGCGGTAATTACCGGCGTGCGCTGGCGCGGCGAGCGGGCCACGGCCAGGCTGGCGTCGCCCTCGAGCTGGCGCAGGGTGGCCAGGCGTGGGTCAAGCAGGCGAGTGGCGCGGTAACCGGCGTCGATCATGTCGCGGGCACGGCCGAAGTCAGTCACGCCGAAGGCGGTCAGCGATGGCTGGATGAGGATGTCGTCGCGGTGCAGACTGGCCAGTTGTTCTTCGGAGTTGCGCCGGGTCATCAAAGTGATCGACTGATTCAGCACGTCGACCACTGTCAGTAATTGCTTGCGATCGCGCAGCGGGGTGCCGATGTCGACCACGATGGCCAGGTCCACGCCCATTTCGCGGGCCACATCCACCGGAATGTTGTCGACCATCCCGCCGTCCACCAGCAAGCGGCCGTCCAGTTCGACCGGGGCGAACACGGCGGGGATCGACATGCTGGCGCGGATTACCTGGGGCAGGTGACCCCGGCGGAACACGACTTTTTCGCCACTGGCGATGTCGGTAGCCACGGCGCGGAAAGGAATGGGCAGCTTATCGAAGTCGCGGGTGTCGGCGGTATGCGCCAGTTTGCTTTCCAGTAGCAGTGACAAGTTCTGGCCCTGAATCACACCCAGCGGCAGGCCCATGCTGCCGTCGTCGCGAAAGCTGAGCTTCTGCTTGACCAGGAAGTCACGGTCATCCTGCTTGCGCCGGAACGGCACATCCTTGCGCGGCGGGGCATCGGAGAGCGCCTGTTGCCAGTCAAGGGTGGTCGCAAGTTTTTCCAGCTCTTCGACACTGTAGCCTGAGGCGTACAGGCCGCCGACCACCGCGCCCATGCTGGTGCCGGCGATGGCGTCGATGCGCACACCCTGTTCCTCCAGTGCTTTGAGCACGCCGATGTGGGCCAGGCCACGGGCAGCACCGCCAGACAACACCAGGCCGACCTTGGGCCTGGCGGGTTCCGCAGCGATTGCCGTAAGCGAGGTGAGTGCGAGCAGAAAACAGAACAGCAGACGGCGCATCGTGACTCTCAAACCGTGGGCTAAAGACCGCTAGTATAAGCGGCCCCTTACCTGGAGATGTTTCACCATGGCTGACAACAAGCCGGAAATCGTCATCACCTATTGCACCCAGTGCCAGTGGCTGCTGCGTGCGGCCTGGCTGGCTCAGGAACTGCTCAGCACCTTTGCCGACGACCTTGGCCGGGTTGCGTTGGAGCCGGGCACCGGGGGTGTCTTCCGCATCACCTGCAATGGCGTGCAGATCTGGGAGCGCAAGGCCGACGGCGGTTTCCCCGAGGCGAAGGCACTGAAGCAGCGGGTGCGCGACCTGGTCGACCCGCAGCGTGACCTTGGTCACAACGACCGCTGATCAGGCGCCCTCGGTCAGTGGCCGCTGCCTGGGCGGCTGCTCGGCAGCCAGGCGGCTGGACAGCACGATGGCGAAGATGATCAGCGCGCCGCCCAGCAGCATGCGCACGGTAGGCGTTTCGGCGAACACTGCCCAGGCCACGGCAATGCCGTAGACCGGCTCCATGCCGAACACGACCGCAGCGGTGCGCGCCTTGATCACTGCCAGGCTGGCGACGAACAGGCTGTGCGCCACCCCCGTGCAGAAAATGCCGAGCAGGGCGATCCACAGCCAGTCCAGGGTCGCAACGTCGGCCAGGCCGGGCGCCGCGAACGGTAGCAGGCACAGGCCCACCACCAGGTTTTGCCACAGTGCGGCCTGCACTGCAGGCAAACGTCCGGAGCCGGCCCGGTTGGTCAGTGACAGCAGCGAGAACAGCAGGCCCGAGAGCAGTGCCCAGAGCAGGCCGCCGGTGGCTTCGCTGGCCAGGTCGAATGCCGGTGTGACCAGTATCAGGCCAATGCTGACCAGCACGACCAAGACGGCTTCGTTACGGTGGATACGCTCGCGGAACAGCAGGCTTTCGAGGACCACCGTAAAGGCCGGGAAGCTGGCGAAGCCGAGGGTGGCGATGGCTACGCCGCCCACTTTGACGGCGATGAAGAAGCTGACCCAGTGGCCGGCCAGCAGCACACCACCGAGCAGCAGGCGGCGCGTATCCTGGCGGCTCACGCGTTGCCAGCCCGGGCCGGCCAGGCTGGCGAACAGGGCCAGGGCGAGTACGGCGAAGGCGGCGCGACCGAAGACAATGATCGCCGGGCTGGCGCTGGCGGCCAGTTTGCCGAAGACGCCGGTAAGGCCGAAGAACAGCGCGCCAATGTGCAGTGCGCCGAGGGCGGTGCGGTGGTTCATGATGGGTCCTTGATGAAGATCTCTACAGGCAGTGCCGGCCCTTTCGCGGGTAAACCCGCTCCTACAGGTTGTGCCGGCCCTTTCGCGGGTAAACCCGCTCCTACAGGTTTTGCACAACCTTCAGGCGGGGGCATCCTGTAGGAGCGGGTTTACCCGCGAAAGGGCCGGTAAAGGCAAAGTCTAAAGCCTCAGGCGAACACGTTCTGTCGCAAGACTGCTGTCAGTTATCGCCAGACTCTCGCCGCAAAGCCAAAGGTGTACACCCGAACGCCCGTAGCATCGCCGCTGAAAAGGCACTTTGCGAGCTATACCCCACCTGCGCCGCAATTTCGCCCATCGGCAGCACGGTCTGCACGATTAGCCGCCGCGCCTTGAGCAAACGCCGCTGGCGAATGTAGTCCATCGGAGTCATCCCGCACTCAGTGGTAAAGCGCGCATGCAGCCGGGCACTGGACAGACCGGCGATGCGCGCCAGGTCAGCTACCTGCAGCGGGTAAGCCGCATGTTGCTCGATATGCGCATCGAAGGCGCTGTAGGGCAGGCGCTGGCTGGCGTGCACGCTGGCTGCCGCCGTGGCGTTGAGGCTGGCCAGCAGCAGTGCCGCGCCTTGACGGGCAATCAGTGGGTCGTGCACGGGGCTGGTCGCCAGCCAGTCCACCAGTTGCTGCTGGCGCTCATCCAGGCTCACGGCGGCGGGGCGGTCGAGCAGGCGGCGGCTGGCATCGGCATGCTCGCCCAGGTGCTCGCGCAGCCAAGGCTCCCCTGGCACATCAAGCACCAGGCAATCACTGCCGGCATCGCTGGCGCACGTGTGATGAGCACCCGCCGGGACCACGATCAGCCCCTGGCGATCGATGCCGGCGCCATGCCCCTGGACCTCGAACTCCAGGCGGCCGCGCAGGCCGAACACCAGTTGCGGGTGTTCGTGGCTATGGGCGATCAGGCTGTCGCGGTAATGGCGCAGCGAGAGGATCGGGCCGGCGGTCATGGGGGCTTCCTCGCAGGGCAGGCGCCCATTGTGCCTCAATCCCTGCACGCCATCACTCGTCACTGTTTTGCCATGGCGCTGTCATGCACGCCTGCCAGTCTCCAGCAAACTGCGCCGGAGCCTGCCCATGAGCCATGCCGAACTGTCCCGCCCCTCGCGCAAGCAACGCGTGCGTACCCTGTGGATCTCCGACGTGCACCTGGGTACCCGCGACTGCCAGGCCGAACACCTGTCGCAATTCCTCAAGGGCTACCAGGCTGACCGCGTCTACCTGGTGGGCGATATCATCGATGGCTGGAAACTGCGCGGCGGGATCTATTGGCCGCAAGCTCACACCAACGTGATCCGCCGGCTGCTGACCATGAGCAAGCGCGGTACCGAGGTGATCTACGTCACCGGCAACCATGACGAATTCCTGCGCCGCTACTCAAAGTTGATTCTGGGCAACATTCAGCTGGTAGACGAGGCCGAGCACCTGACAGCCGATGGCCGCCGACTGCTGGTGGTCCATGGCGATCAGTTCGATGTGATTACCCGTTACCACCGCTGGCTGGCGTTTCTGGGTGATCGCGCCTACGAATTCACCTTGGTGCTCAACCGCTGGCTCAACCACTGGCGAGCGCGGTATGGCTATGGTTACTGGTCGCTGTCGGCGTACCTCAAGCACAAGGTGAAAGGCGCGGTGAACTTCATCAGCGACTTCGAGAATGCCATTGCCCATGAATGCACCCGTCGTGGGTTTCATGGAGTGGTGTGCGGGCATATCCATCATGCCGAGATACGCAAGGTGGGTGAGGTGGACTACCTCAATTGCGGGGACTGGGTGGAGTCGTGCACGGCCCTGATCGAGCATTGGGATGGCAGCGTCGAACTGTATCGGCTGGCCGAAGCGCAGGCCGTGGCGGCGTTGCGCGAGCCGGCTTAGGGGCCGAGGGCAGAGTGCCGCCAAGCGGCCTCGGACGCTTACAGCCTGAGCTTGCCCAGCAGGATATCCCGGAACATCACGAAATCCCCGGCCAGGCTGTACAGCGGATAGGTAAAGGTCGCTGGCCGATTCTTCTCGAAAAAGAAGTGCCCGACCCAGGCAAAGCCATAGCCGAACACCGGCACGGCCAGCAGCAGCAACCATTTGCCACTGCCAATGGTGTAGGCCAGCAGCGCTATCACCAGGCTGGTGCCGACGAAGTGCAGGCGGCGGCAGGTGGGGTTGCTGTGCTCCCCCAGATAGTACGGATAGAACTCGGCAAAACTGCGAAACTGCGCTGTGCTGTTCATGGCAGTGCTCCGGGATTAATACTTCTGGACAAGATACACGGCGTGGAGCCTGATTCGAGTCTAGAGTGACTGACGGGGCCTCCCAGTGACAATAGGCGCCAAATGAGTATCCTTGGGGTTCACCGCAGGAGCGGTTGGTAAAAGAAGCCTGTCATGAGCGAAAGAACAACGTCAGCCAGTTGGGCATCAGGGATCGTGAAGGCACTTGAACTGGAAGGGCTGGATTGCAGAGCCATGTTCAAGCAATTGGGGTTGGACTTTGCCGCCCTCGACGACCCCGATGCACGTTTTCCGCAAGACTCCATGACCCGCCTCTGGCTGCTGGCGGTGGAGCTGTCGGGCAATGAGGCCATCGGCCTGAACATGGCACGGGTGGTCCGCCCGGCGTCGTTCCATGTGGTGGGCTATGCGTTGATGTCCAGCCGCACCCTGGCCGAGGGCTTCGAGCGCCTGGTGCGCTACCAGCGCATCATCGCCGAAAGCTCCGACCTCAGTTTTGTCCTCGGTCCCGAGGGTTATTCGCTGATTCTGACCGTGCACGGTGACCACCTGCCGCCAACCCGGCACAGCGCCGAAGCGTCGCTGGCCTGTGCGTTGGCGCTGTGCAAATGGCTCAGTGGCCGGCCGGTCCAGCCGCGGCGGGTACTGGTGCAGGGGCCGCAGCCGAAGAATGTCGAGCCTTACAAGGTGGCGTTCCATTCGCCGCTGGTGTTCGGCGCCCCACATGATGCACTGGTGTTCGAGCGGGCCGACATGGAGGCGCCGCTGCCGACCGCGAACGAGGCCATGGCGGTGCTGCACGACCGGTTTGCCGGCGAGTACCTGGCACGCTTCTCCGAAAGCCGGGTTAGCCACCGCGTACGCCAGGTGTTGTGCCGCATCCTGCCGCAGGGTGAGCCCAAGCGCGAAACCCTGGCCCAGGCCCTGCACCTGTCGCAGCGCACCTTGCAACGGCGGCTGCAGGAGGAAGGCACCAGCTTCCAGACCTTGCTTGACGACACCCGCCGCGAACTGGCCGAACAATACCTGGCCCAGCCGGGCATGACCTTGCTGGAAACCGCCTACCTGCTGGGCTTTGCCGACCCCAGCAACTTCTATCGGGCGTTCCGCCGCTGGTTCGATGCCACGCCCAGCGAGTACCGCGCCCGCCTGGGCGCGGAAGGCGAAGTGCTCAGTGACGCCAGAACGCCGGCATGCACAACACCAACACCGTGATGATTTCCAGGCGACCCAGCAGCATGCCGGCCGCCAGAATCCATTTGGCCGCGTCAGGCAGCGTGGCGTAGTTGCCCGACGGGCCGATCACTTCACCCAGGCCTGGGCCTACACCCGAAACCGTGCCGGCGGCACCGGTCAGCGCAGTCATCCAGTCCACGCCCAGAAGCGACAGCAGCAGCGCCAAGACACAAATGGTGATGGCGAAGAAGAACGAGAACGTCAGGATCGAACGCACGATGTCTTCATCGAGGCGATGACCGTTGTATTTTTGCTTGATCACCGCGCGCGGGTGAATCAGCTGGTTGAGGCTGGCCTTCAGCAGGATGTAGGCCACCTGGAAGCGGAAAATCTTGATACCGCCGGCGGTCGAGCCAGAGCAGCCGCCAACGAAGCCCAGGTAGAAGAACAGCATCAGCGAGAAGTTGCCCCACAGGCTGTAGTCCCCCAGGGCGAAACCGGTGGTGGTGACCACAGAGGTCACATTCAGCGCCACGTGGCGCAGGGCGTCGAGCCAGTGCAGGTTGGTGCTGTACCAGTACCAGGTGCCCAGTACCAGCCAGGTGACCACCAGCATGCCCAGCAAGCCTTGTACCTGCTGGTCACGAATCAGCGCCTTGCGGTTGCCGCGCAGGGTGGCTACGTAAAGGGTGAACGGCAGGCTGCCCATGATCATCACCACCACCGCCACCCAGTGCACGGCCGGGATATCCCATTTTGCCAACGACTGGTCGGAGGTGGAGAACCCACCCGTAGAGATAGCCGACATGGCGTGGTTGATCGCATCGAACGGGCTCATGCCTGCCCACCAGAAGGCCAACGCACCAAGGATGGAGAAACCGACGTAAACCGCCACGATCGACTTGGCGACCATGTGCGAGCGCGGCATGACTTTTTCCGAGCGGTCGGACGATTCGGTCTGGAACAGGCGCATGCCGCCGATGCGCAGCAGCGGCAGGATCGCCACCGCCATGGCGATGAAGCCGATACCGCCGAGCCAGTGCAGCATCGAGCGCCACATGAGGATGCCCGGTGACATGTTATCGAGCCCGCTGAGTACGGTAGCGCCAGTGGCGGTGATGCCTGACATGCTTTCGAAGAAGGCGTCGGTGTAGCTGATGTGCTGGGTCAGCAGGAACGGTAGCGCGGCGAATACGCACACCACCAGCCAGCTGCTGACGGTCAGCAGGTACATGTCGCGTGGGCGCAGGTGTACATGCTCCGGGCGCCCCTGCACCACCAGGGCCAGGCCGGCGATGAAGGTGATCAGGCTCGACCAGAGAAACGACGGCATGTCACCGGTGCGCTCGAAGATCACCAGGGTCGCCATGGGCACGGCCATGCCGACGGCCAGGGTAATCAGGAAGATGCCGATGATGAAACCAATGATCCTTAAGGTCGGCAACGCCATGTGATCTGCTCAGACTCGAAACGGAAGGGCGCCATTCTACCTATGGGTCTGGTGATGTAAACGCTAGAATGGCCGCACATTCAACTGCCAGGAGGGTAGCCGATGGAGGCTCTCGACGCATTGCTCAACCGTGTTTCCGTGCCACGCCTGACCGACCCGGCGCCCAATGCCGCCCAGCGCGAGGCGCTGTTCCAGGCTGCCCTGCGCGCCCCGGATCACGGCCAGCTGCGGCCGTGGCGTTTTCTTACCATCGAAGGCCAGGGCCGCGAGAAGCTGGGTGAGCTGTTCGCCGAAGCCGTGCAGCACAAGGGCGATGCCAGCCAGGCTGCACTGGACAAGGCCCGTGCGATGCCGCTGCGGGCGCCGTTGCTGATCGTGGTGGTCGCCAGGTTGCAGGACCACTTCAAGGTGCCCAAGTCCGAGCAGCGCCTGGCGGCGGGCTGTGCGGCGCACGGTATTCTGATTGCTGCGCACGCGCAGGGGATCGGCGCGGTGTGGCGTACCGGTGACATGGCCTTCGATGCCCATGTGCACAAGGGGTTGGGGTTGGCCGAGAACGAGGAGCTGATCGGCTACCTGTACGTCGGCACGCCGCTGACCGAGCCGCGGACAGCGCCGGTGCTGGAAACGGCTGATTTCGTCAGTGGCTGGGGTGAGTAACCTGGCCTTGGGCTGATTCAGGTATCAAGGCTTCCGGCCTTTTCGCGGGTGAACCCGCTCCTACAACGGCATCCACATCCCCTGTAGGAGCGGGTTTACCCGCGAAGAGGCCAGGTACCTTTACACCCCATCAACTGCCTGTCGCTTCAGCCAGGGGCAACTCCAGCCTGGCCACAAACCCACCCTGTGGATGATTCTCCAGCACCAGGCTACCGCCATGGCGCTCCGCGGCCTTGCGCGCAATCGCCAGGCCCAGGCCATGCCCCGGTGCTTCCTGCCCTGGCGCGCGGAAGAACGGCTCACCCAGTTGCGCCAGGTGCTCCGCTGCCGCCCCAGGCCCATGGTCACGCACGCTGATCACGATGCGGTCCTGCTCGCGTGCGGCGCTGACCTCGACCGGCTGGCCCGCCGGGTTGAAGCGCAGGGCATTGCGCAGCAGGTTGTCCACGGCACGCTCGATCAGCGTTGGCCAACCCTGCAAGTTCAACCCCGGCTGCGCCTCCAGGCGCACATCCTGCTCCGGTGCGCTCAGCAGGGCGTCCTTGCGTACGCTGCCGAGCAAGGCATTGATGTCGACGGGTTCGGCATGAGCCTGTTCGGCATCCACTCGGGCCAGGGCGAGGATTTCGCTGATCAGGTCTTCCAGGCGGTCGCACTCGCGGGTCAGGCGTGGCCACAGCGCTTGCCGCTGCTCAGGCTCGGCGCGTTCGGCCAGGGCCAGGGCAATACGCAGCCTGGCCAGCGGCGAGCGCAGTTCGTGGGACACATCGCGTAGCAGCTGGCGCTGGCTGCCAATGGTGCTTTGCAGGCGCGCGCCCATCTTGTTGAAGTCCTTGGCCAGCACGCCAAACTCGTCGCGCCGCGCTGCCAGCCGTGCCAGGCTGTTCTGCTGATAGGTGGTCTGGCCCAGATCGTGTACGGCGCTGCGCAGGCGGCTTAACGGGCGGGTGATGGACAGCGTCACCAGCAGGCTGAACAGGGTCAGCACGACCAAGGCAATGCCCAGGGCGCTGAGTGGCCACAGCAGGCTTTCACGGTGCCAGGCATCCAGCGCCGGGTGGGGGATGCGGTAGATCAGCAAGTAGGTTTCGCCGGTGTCGGGGCTGGTGTATTCCTCGGTCAGCCGGCGCCATGGCAAGCGCCGCTGGTCATTGTGCTGGCGCGCTTCGAAGGCTGCCGCACGGCGTGGAAAGGTACCGGGCACCACGGCCTCACCGCTATCGTCGAGCACCTGCACGTCGATCTTGTAGCGGTCCTTGCGTCGTTCCAGAAAGTGCTGGGCCGCCTCCAGGCCTTCCTGCTCATAGTGCTTGGCCCACTTGCTGGCCAGGGTATTCAGGCCCGGGTGGCGGCTGAGGATCCAGGCGTCCTGGTTGAGCATGTGCCCCAGCAGGATCGACAGGCCTGCGACCAGGGTGATGGCCAGCCAGAAACTGGCCAGGATGCGCCAGAACAGTGAACGCAAGTGCACCTCCTAAACGGGAAAAGCCCGGCCCGCAGTGATGCGGGCCGGGCACGGGGCGGACAGCTTACTGGGCCTTGGCGCCTTTTTCAGCTTTCCAGGCCTGGAACTCCTGCCACTCGGCTTTCTTGGCGGCGCGTTCTTTTTGCAGTTCATCGAACTTCTTCTGCTGGTCAGCCGTGAGCAACTTGCGCACTGCGCTGTCGGTCTTGTCGCGGTTGGCTTGCAGTTCATCCTTCATGGCTTTCTGGTCGGCGGCCGGCAGCTTGGACAGGTAGCGCTCGGTAATGTCGCGGCGCTGCTGCATTTGCTCGCCCATCAGCTTGCCGATCTGCTGGCGCTGATCGCGGCTCAGGTCCAGTTGGTGGAAAGGCGCATCACCGCGATGATGCGGGCCGTCGTGGCGCGGGCCGCCGTCAGGCATGGCCATGGCTACGGTCGGCAAAGCGGCAGCGAACATCAGGGCGATAAGGGTCTTGCGCATGGTGTCTCTCCTTTCATAGGCCGGTGATTACCGGATGAGCACAGTCTAGGGAGATCACCGTCAAGCGCAGTCAGGGGAGGGTAAAGGCAAAGTAAAGATGATTGGCCCGTGCAGGCCCTGCCTTGTGCCGCCAATGGGGCGCGCAGCGGCCCCGGCGTTTTTACAGGCAGTAGTAATAGCCACGGCTACGCAACGCCACAATGCGTGGCCGGCCATCGGCGTGGGGGCCGATCTTCTTGCGCAGGTTGCTGACATGCATGTCCAGGCTGCGGTCGTACAGGGTCAGCTTGCGGCCCAGGCCGATCTGCGCCAGTTCCTGTTTGTCCAGCGGCTCGCCGGGCTGGCGCAGCAGCGCTTCAAGAATACGGCTTTCGGACAGGGTCAGGGTCATTTCGCGGCCATCGATGCTGGCCACGCCCCGCGCAGGGCTGTAGACCAGGTCACCCAGCTCCATCTGGCTGGTTGTGGCGGTGGGGTGGCTGCGGCGCAGCACCGCGCGCAGGCGGGCAGTGAGCTCGCGCGGGTCGCAGGGTTTGGCCAGGTAGTCGTCGGCACCCAGTTCCAGGCCGAGAATGCGGTCCAGCGGCTCGCCGCGGGCTGACAGCATCAGCACCGGTAGCTCGGCATGCTCGCTGCGCAGCTGCTTGAGAAGCTCCAGGCCACTGCCGTCGGGCAACATCACATCCAGTACCACAGCAGCAGGGGCATGCTCGGCCAGGGCCTGGCGTGCGCTCTGGCCATCGTGGCAAGCACGCACGGAAAACCCTTCCTGGGTCAGCCAGCTGCCGAGCAGCTCGCACAGTTCCTGGTCATCATCAATCAGTAACAGCTCGCTCATGACTCACTCAATTCAACCATTGACGGCGGTTATTCGGCCCGCCAGTGGCAAAGATACCGCAGACTGATGGCCTGAGTATAACTGCTGGTGCCGCGTGGCCCTCTTCGCGGGTAAACCCGCTCCTACAGCGGGCTGTGTCCAACCACCGAGATGTGTCCACCACCAATCTGTGTAGGAGCGGGTTTACCCGCGAATACGGTAGCGGTGGCAACGGTGAACGGCGGATGGAGATTGGCCAGCAGGCCCGGCCCTTTCGCGGGTGAACCCGCTCCTACAAAGGGCTGTGTCCAACCGCCGACGTGTGTCCACCACCAA
>NZ_BCBP01000046.1:0-77180 GCF_001753955.1 Pseudomonas sp. NBRC 111139 | reverse complement strand
GATCTCCCAGGCGCTAAATGTCTCAAACCGGACACCTGGTAGCCCTCATGCAATCCCCCTCCCCCAACCACACAACCCGCTACCAGACAAGCTAACCGTTGTCGAGATATGGTTGGGCCAGTCCTTTGCGTATACTGCAACCTATGTTCGCCCACACTGCTTTGCGCCAGCGTTGCGCCAAATGGCTTCTCGCAACCGGACTCTTTCTGCTGCTAGGTGCCTGCGTTGAAAAACCCAGCACCCTCGAGCGCGTGAAGGAGGATGGCGTGCTGCGCGTGATCACACGCAACAGCCCTGCAACCTACTTCCAGGACCGTAACGGCGAAACCGGCTTCGAGTACGAACTGGTCCAGCATTTCGCCGACGATCTCGGCGTAAAGCTGCAGATCGAGACCGCCGACAACCTGGACGAGCTCTACGACTCCCTCGGCAAGCCCTCCGGCCCGGTACTGGCTGCCGCCGGCCTGGTCAGCAGTGAACGGCGCAAAACCCAGGTGAAATACTCCCATCCCTACCTGGAGGTGACCCCGCAGGTCATCTACCGCAACGGCCGCCCGCGCCCCACCGGCGCCCAGGGTTTGGTCGGCAAGAAGATCATGGTGCTCAAGGGCAGCAGCCATGCTGACCAGTTGGCCGAGCTGAAAAAGCAGTACCCTGCCTTGCAATATGAGGAATCCGACGCCGTCGAAGTGGTCGACCTGCTGCGCATGGTGGACGAAGGTCAGATCGACTTGACCCTGGTGGACTCCAACGAACTGGCGATGAACCAGGTGTATTTCCCCAACGTGCGGGTCGCCTTCGATTTGGGCGACACCCGCGACCAGCGCTGGGCAGTGGCAGCAGGCGAAGACAACAGCCTGCTCAACGAAATCAACGAATTTCTCGACAAGGCACAGAAAAACGGCACCCTTCAACGCTTGAAGGACCGCTACTACGGCCATGTCGACGTGCTTGGCTATGTCGGCGCCTACACCTTCGCCCAGCACCTGCAGCAGCGCCTGCCCAAGTACGAGAAGCACTTCAAGAGCTACGCCAAGGTCGAGCAGGTCGACTGGCGCCTGCTGGCCGCCATCGGCTACCAGGAATCGATGTGGCAGCCGGAAGTCACCTCCAAGACCGGCGTGCGCGGCCTGATGATGCTGACCCAGCGCACCGCCCAGGCCATGGGCGTGTCCAACCGCCTGGACCCGAGACAGAGCATCCAGGGCGGCGCCAAGTACTTCATGAAGATCAAGGAAGAGCTTGACGACAGCATTCAGGAACCGGATCGCACCTGGTTTGCCCTGGCGGCCTACAACGTCGGCAGCGGCCACCTGGAAGACGCCCGCACCCTGGCCAAGCGCGAGAAGCTCAACCCGAACAAGTGGCTGGACGTGAAGAAGATGCTGCCGCGGCTGGCTCAGAAGCAGTGGTACCGGCAGACCAAGTACGGCTATGCCCGTGGAGGCGAACCGGTGCATTTCGTGGCCAACATCCGTCGTTACTACGACATCCTCACCTGGGTGACCCAGCCGCAGCTCGAAGGCCAGGTGGCCGAGGGCAACCTGCATGTGCCCGGGGTCAACAAGGACAAGCCAGCGGATAAGTCGTCGCCGATGTAAGCCAGTAGGCCTCTTCGCGGGCAAACCCGCGCCTACAAGATTTGCGCAGAATCTGTAGCGAAGAGGCCGGTGCAGCTCAAGCCTTGGCCCGGCGGGCCTTGAAGAAGTCGCTGAGGATCTGCCCGCACTCTTGCGCCAGCACCCCGCCCTCCACCATCACCCGGTGATTGAGAAAGCCTTGGCCAAAGAACTGCCCCTGGCTCTGCACGATCCCCGCCTTGGGCTCCAGCGCGCCAAACACCACGCGCATCACCCGCGAATGCACGATCAGCCCCGCACACATGCTGCACGGTTCCAGGGTCACATACAGGGTGCTGCCGGGTAGCCGGTAGTTGCTGGCCGACCTGGCTGCCGCCCTGATCGCCACCATCTCGGCATGCGCGCTGGGGTCGCTGTCGATGATCGGCCGATTGAAACCCTGGCCGATCACCTGCCCATGCTGTACCAGCACCGCCCCCACCGGCACCTCGCCCAGCACCGCGCCTTCGGCGGCCAAGGCCAGCGCCAGGCGCATGAACTCCTGATCGCGACTGCGATCGATGATCTGCGGGCGCATCAGACCACCGCAATCGCGGCCATCAGGCCGGTTTCCATGTGGTCGATGACGTGGCAGTGAAACATCCAGGTCCCTGGGTTATCCGCCACCAGTGCTACCTGGGCGCGCTCGTTCTTGCCCAGCAAGTAGGTGTCGGTGAACCACGGTTCCTTGATGTCGTGACGGTTGGAGGCGATCACCTTGAAGCTCATGCCATGCAAGTGGATCGGGTGCTGGTACTGGGTCATGTTCTTAAGCTCGAAGATGTAGCTCTTGCCCTTCTGCAACGTGGCGATGGGGCGGTCGGCACAGGTCTTGTCGGTAATATCCCAGGCCTGGCCGTTGATCTGCCACATGCTCGACGGTTTGGCCGGATCAGCGGTGACAGAGACGCCGGCCGCCCACTCGAAATTGAAGTTCAGCTTTTCGGCATTCTCCAGGTCCGGCTCGGCGATCGGATTGGGTGGCAGCGCGGGCGGCCAGTCACTCGGCGCGTCGTTGCTGGCCACCGAACGCAGGGTGCCCAGGCGCACGAAACCGTCGCGCAGGGAAATTTCCTCACCCGCCTCAGGAATGCGGATGGCCAGGCAGATACGCATGCCAGGGCCTAGCCAATATTCGTCCAGCGCACGCGGGGTCACCGGGTTGCCGTCGAGGGCATAGATTCTCGCCTCGCAGTTGCCCTTGAGGTTGAGGCGGTAGGTCCAGGTATTGTCCAGGTTCAGCACGCGCACCCGCACCACCTGGCCGGCCGGCAGCTCGGTGATCGAGTCGGCCTGGCCGTTGATGGTGATCAACCGCCCGGCAGTGCCGTTGCGCGCGGCCTCGCGCGGAATGCTGAAAGGCAGCCATGCGCCCTGCTCGTCCACATGCCAGTTCTTCAGGCTCAGCGTACGCTCATGCTGGAACCCGGTGGGTTCACGTTCCTCGACGATCAGCGGCCCGACCAGACCGCGGCCTAGCTCCTCGGAGCTGCTGACGTGCGGGTGGTACCAGTAACTGCCGGCGTCCGGCACGCGGAATTTGTAATCGAAGTACTCACCCGGCTTGACCGGCAACTGCGACACATAGGGTACGCCGTCCATTTCCAGCGGCAGGCGAATGCCGTGCCAATGGATAGTGGTTTCGACCGGCAGGTGATTGATGAAGCGCACCCGCAACCAGGTGCCTTGGCGTACTCGCAACTCCGTCCCCGGCGCTGAAGGGCCAAAAGCCCAGGCCTCGGTCTTGAAACCCGGCACCAGTTCCACTTCCAGCGGGGCGGCAATCAGCTCGTAGTCGTGCCCGGCGTTCTCGTCCTCGACCTTGCCCAACCAGTATCGCGCCGCGCCTCCGGCCCCCAGGCCTACTACAACCAGGCCAGTGAGGCCTTTGAGCATTTGTCGACGGGTGAAGGACATCGGTGCGGGTACCTCGCTTCGGTGCAATCAAACTGCCAGCAGGACTGACGATAAAGGCGAATACGATACACCTGCAAACGGGAAATATTAAGTGAAAACCCGGCGTCACGAAGCGACCGGACAAGCAATAAGCACCACCGCCCTGGCTCACGACCGTTCAAAACTGGCAGCCTTTCACCTCTATTGGACAACCGTGATGCTTGCCGACACCCTCCCCAGCGACCAGCAAATGCTGGTGACCCTCGCCGGACAACTCACTGAAGACTGCCCTGACATGCGCGAGATGGCGCGCGAAGTCGCACAACAGCTCCTTGCGCGTCATGACCTGAAAGCACTCGAGCCCGACAATGTCTACCTGCACCGTTTCCACACCGCCGTCAGCAGCCCTCGAACCTTCAACGGCTGGCAGCACCTGGATCAGCCCTTTGAATCCCTGACCCTGCCACAACTGGTGATGCACCGCTTCGATGCCCAAGCCCGGGACAACGCTGACGTGCTCAGTTACCTCGCTGGCTTTTACAGCGATGGACCAGGCAAAGACGTGTATGACGAGCGCAATGAAGTTCGACTCGACCCCAAGGACGTGCTGGAGTATTTCTGGCGCATTGATTTTGCCTCGGGTTTCAAGACGCGGATGACCTCGTTCTGGGCAAAACATTCAGAGCACTTCCGCACGCTGGCCAAAGCCAACTTCATGAGCAAATTACTGGAAGCCTGCGCGCAAGAGCCCTCCTCCGCGCTAGCCCGTCACGGCCAGGATATCGCTCATGCCCTGGTGGGCGAGACGACCTGGCCGCCGTCGCTGGAAGCACTGCAACAAAGGGTCTTGCCGGGTGGCGCAACGCGCGTATGCGCGTTGGACATTGGCGGGTATGTGGCGACGGACATCCTTCGCCTGCAATTGGCCAATGGCAGCCAGCTGATTTACATGCCGGGCGATGTCGACGGCTTACATTACTTCCAGAACGACCAGGCACTGTTCTGGTGGGTGCTCACAAACTGCACCTATGTCGAAAACCGAACCCGCTTTCTGGCACATTTTTCCCTCGACGATCGTGAAGAGGCTGACGGCAAAGTCGGGTTGAATCATCTGATCGATCTGCTCTTTCACGGCTGGGGCAACCATGATTACAGCGGCCTCAATACCCTCGACCTGACCATTGAAGAGGATGCCTTCGACTGGCTGCGCAACAAGGCTCGCAAGCGGATGATCGATGATGCGCATTTCTCTTTGCGCTCCAACGCCGACCTGCGCAGACAATTGTGGATCGGTTATCTGAAGGCGGGCCTGCAGGTGTTCGGCCCCATGGCGGCAGTGAGTTGGCCGGTAGCGTTGGCGCTGGTGGGGGCAGGCATTGCTGAAATGGGTTTGAACATCTACCAGGCGGTACACGGGCACACAACGCGTGAACGCAAGGCAGGTACAACCGGCGCCATTTTCGCCGCCATCGAGACACTGTTCAACGCGACCTTTCTGCTCAGCGCACCAGGCAAACCCCTTGACGAGTTCGCAGAGGTGGCTGAAGCAGGCGCTGCGACTGAGGAAGGGGAAGCCCCGATACCGGCGGAAGAATCAGCGCATGAACACAGCGGGGAACCCACTGATGAAAGTGCTTCAGAGGTGGCAGAGGCGATTGAAACCTGGGTACCTCAGCCCTTCCAGCCAAGCGAAAGGTGGGCTGCACTGCGCCCTTTCGAAACGAATGTAGTGCTTGGCGGCAAACCTGGTACAGGGTTTCTTGAAGGTATCCATCTGCAAGATGGGCAGTTTTACGCATTGATCGATGAGATGCCTTACCAAGTACGTTTTGTACCCGAACTGAAATCCTGGACCATCGTCGATCCTGAAAACCCTTTCTCATTTTACAAAAGCTTGCCCATCCGCCTGGATGGCGCAGGCCAGTGGCACCCAGTGGAACGCCTTGGCCTCAACGGAGGCATGCTGTCGAGCCTGAAAATCTGGGGCCGGCCGTCAGCAAGAGCAAGCGTGCCACCCTTGGCTGAAACACCTTACGCAGTGCCAGCCGATTTGCGCGCCTCACTGAAGGATGTTTCTGACGATGAGATTACCGGTGCGCGAGCGTTCCTCGATGCCCCTGATCGACAGGCCGCCATCGCCCGATTTCGCCAACTACGTGATCAACTGGCCGCCGATGCCCAAACGTTCATGACCACAGTGCAAACACCGGCACGGCCGCATATACCAGAATTACCCGCCAACGCTTCTTCCAAATACATTTTGAAAAGTCTCTACAACAACAGTAACGGCTTGGTCATTGGCGAAGCGCACAGTGGCCTTGGCAGCAAGCGATTGCTGATCGACAACATGCGCCAGCTACGCAAACTGAAGGTAAAGACGCTGTACATGGAGCACTTCACCACCGACTTCCAGCAAGCAGACCTGGATACCTTCAACCGCACCGGCGTGATGCCGCAGGAGCTGGATCGCTACGTGGAAAGCCAGGATGTCGGCCACCGCACCGACCCCGAGGGCCGCTACACCTTTCGGCAGGTACTGGTCAGCGCACAGAAAAACGGCGTACGCATACAGTCCATCGACTGCATGGCCAGTTACCGCCAGGCGTGGGCAAATCCCGTTTCCGATGTGGCACGCCAGCGCATGATGAACTTCCATGCACACTTGATCATCGAGGCAGACCAGGTCGCGCGCGGCTCGGGAAAATGGATTGCGCTGGTCGGCAGTACCCACGCCAACACCTTCCATGGCGTAACCGGGCTGGCCGAAACCGAAGGCGCGATTGGACTGCGTGTCGAAGACCGCCCGATCGGCGAACCTGACGCTTACAGCGCAGACCCTGGTGTGGATGCCTTGGACGAAGGTGGCACCGTAAGGCATGTGCAAAGTGACCTGCGGCTACGCGCCGCCGTATTGACCACCCGCCCGCCATCACCAGACTTTGACAGCCTGCTGGTGAGGCCTGGCGATTACGCGATCGAACGCACCCAGGGCGAGGAATACCTGATCAACCGCAGCCGGGACTCGACCTTGCGACGCACGCTGATCCAGCGCGATGGGCGCTTTTACTACCTGGAGCGCCCCGATTGGCCAACCATCCATGAACGTCGCTTTCAAAACCTGGGCGAGCTTCATGCCCAATTGAGATTACGCGGCATGCATCACATCGCCCCTTGAGCCAGGCAAGGCGCAGATACGACAAGGGCGCCTTGCGGCGCCCTTGGGGTTCAGCTTATTCCCACTCTATTATCAACGGATAGATTTTTATCAGCAAATTCAATGAAATCAAGAAATTCAAAAGTTAAAAACCATAAAAAATACCATGCCCAATACGATTACTTGACGCGCTTTACTCTAAGGTGAATCTACCACTCCGCCTACTGAACGCTGGCACGTGCCACAACAACCTTGAACAAATTGCCGGCCCGATCTTCGACAAACTCGATCTGAGGCCAGGCCCGAATTACGCGCAAAAGACCACTGCCTAGCCCACGATAAGGAAGGAGCTTTGCCGCAAAAGAGGCTAGGATGGGATTGCGCATATTGGAGTTGCCCGCCTTGATGTTCTCGATAGTCAGGTTGTTAGGCAAGTGGCCCGGGCTGATGATCTCAACGCGATCCGCAAAGACCAGCACTCTCACTGGAGCGCTGATAAAGTAGTCGCGATGGATGAGGGCATTGGCAACCAATTCCTCCCAAACGATGCGGGGAATCTCAGGCTGCCCCTGAGAGTTGAATCCTTGCTCGCCCTGAGTGGCGCGGGTGTTTGCAACGATAAAGCCTAAGGTCTGCTGGAAGACATCAGCTAGCTTTCCGCTAATATCGCGGCTGTCGATGTACCGCTCGTCCTCGATCTGCGTGCCGACAAAAGCTACAGCCTTAACGATAAAAGCAGGCAGTGTGTATTGCGGAGCCCTCGCGAACAGCAGGCTACCCGCCACATTGAGCTGCCCTTGGTTCATTAAGTTCATATTGCTGAGCAACTGCGGTAGCGGCTGGCTATGCTGGGCAAGCGGCTCGCCGAATTGCTGCTCAAAGAACTCTGCAAAATAGGGCATGTCTACATCGCCAGCACTCAAGCCCATCACGGGCGTTTCATCTGCATGTACCAAACCCGCCTGTTGAAACAACCGCTGCAGCTCCTCGCGCGAGGTTGCACGGCGCTTGTCTGAACCGCTCTTCACCCAGATCACGCCGTTGTTGTCCATATACGGCTTATTGACGCCCTCCGGGATGGAGACCACCATGACTGTGCCATTTGGGTGTGGTACGTTTTCCGTGAGCGGGTTTACGGCGGGACGCACAACCTGAGAGGCAGCGTTCGCGATCAGTTGGTTAAGCCGGGCAACGTCATCCCCAGAAAGACCACGTACCGAACTGTCGTCGTTAACGCCAATGAAGATTCGTCCGCCAGCGGTATTGCTGAAGGCCACGATCTCTGCAGCCAAGCCGGCTGCATTTGTCATATCCGCCTTAAACTGCTGTCGGCTGTCCTCACCCCGGCTGAGTAAGTCGATCAGCTCTGTGGTTTCCATAGGTTGTAGACCTCTTTACGACGGTTGAAGGCTTCCTGGCCCCCTTCCATGATGTTGATGATGGCGTCCTGCACTGGGCGGGCGTCTATGCTACCGCTTTCAACGAGAACCCTTTCATCCTCGTACTGGCAGGCATGCACTTGTTCCGCATCTCCCAGCACTGGAAAGTTGGCGTTGTGGGTAGCGAATATGAACTGGGCGTGGGGCTTCATCTCACGTAGCAGCTTGATCACGTCGTCGTAGATGGTTTGGTTGTCCAAATCATCTTCTGGCTGGTCGATGATAACTACATCGTTCTGTCGTTGACTGAGCACGTACAGCAGCAGCGCTGAGGCACGCTGTCCAAGTGAATGGTGTCTCAGCTCCTTGCCGCGATAGCGTATAACGAAACGGTTGGGAACCTGCCAGGTGACAAACTCGACAAGGTTCTGCATGAAGGCCCTTTCGAAAGCACCTGGGGTACTACCCGCCTTGGCCAAAGCATTGGGCAAGGCACGGAGAAGCCCCCCGAAATCGATGTAATCCTCCATCACTGCGCGCAGCGTGGTTTCGCGGATGTTGCTGCCCTTGAAGAGTTGCTGCATGAAGTTGATAGCAGATTCCCTATCGCCCTTGAAATCAGCTTCAATTTGCAAGGCTGTATGGCCAGCGTTCACGCGGTCCAGCTCCACCTTGATGGTGTTAAATTCGTGCAGCCAAAGCTCGTTAAGTCTGTCAATCTCGGTAAATAGAGCATCCCGGATGCTAGTCTGCTGTGATTCCTGCTTAGCTAGCGCTTGAAGCATTTGCTCCGCTTTGGTTTTACGCTGCTGCTGGACTAGGAAGTCATCTGGCTGGATGGCAGACATGCCAGTTTGCTTGAGTTCCTGAGCCAGATGGCGTTCGATTTGTGCGAACTCTTCTTGAAGATTTCTACTTGCACCTTCAAATTCGCCCTGTTTAGCCCCGAGGCGATCCGCAATGGTGCGGGCCTCATGCTCGATCTGCTTGAGCTGATCGACCTTAGTTATGAGATTTGAGAATTCAGCAAAGTAGGCAGCGAAAAAATCCGAGTTCTGCTTGGACACATAACTTGTCGCATTTCGCAACTCGTCCTCATGTTCAGAGATTAGGCTACCCAACGCGAGGATGAAACTGTCTGCCCGCTCCTTTAGTCGCGTCAGTGCTGCAGCATCCTGTTGAAAGCCAAGGCGCTTTTGGAGTTTGTCGGCAACGCCGTGCTCCTCGTACTTAGTCAGACGGAAATTAGCATCGTTGAGTTGGGTCTCAAAGTCACGCTTGAGTTCAGCCGTATTACTGATCTTAAGCCAGCGCTGAGCAGCCTCGCGCACACGTTGGCGTTGGGCCTCTAGCTCTTCACGCTGCGCACGCAGTTTCTCGCCAACCAACTTTTCCACCAGGTCAGTCTCAAAACCTTCGCCGGTGCTGGAAAGATCCTTCTGGCCAAAGTAGATCGGGCGGCGCAGGACAGTCTCCCGTATCGAAACGCCTGGTTGCAATTTGCCGCCCAAGTAGACGTTAGGCGCTTCACGGAAGATGCGAGAAACGGTGAACTCCTGTCCATACACGTCACAGGCCGTCAGTGTCACCTTGCCACCACTGCCGAGGGTATGACGGATCAACTCATCCTTATACTTGGTGTCCTGCGCCTTTTCGCCTCTTGGAATGTCGAGGGCATAACGTACGGCCTCCAGGATGGATGACTTTCCACTACCCCGAATGCCGATCAACGTATTAAGTTCGGAAGAAAAATGCAACGTCTGGCCGTCAAAGATGCCGCCGTCGAAATGAATACTGCGAATGTGCGATGCCTGATGCTTGGGTGGATCTAAAGCCACCCGCGCAACGGGATCGCTCAAGGCAAACTTAACAGCCTCAAACGACAGCTCCCCCAATTTTAGGAAGCACGCTTTACCTTGGCCAATATCCTCGATGCACTTGGCATCGCAGCCTTCGAGCTCAGCTGGATACCAGTCACCCAGATGCTGCTGGACTTTGCTCCGGCAGGGCTTATTTTTTTCTTGCAGCTTGTTGTAAGTGCGAACCTTTTGGAAACCAAGTGCACGACGGCGGAAGAATTCATTCTGACCAAGCTCGGATAGACGCCCTCCGTCCAGCTCAGCCCAAAGTCCACTCGGTGCTTCGACATGTGCAAAGACGAGGAAAAAGTCGCGGTGATAGCTTTCCAGCTTCTTGATGGTTTCTAACAGTGAGAGAGAGGAGCGCCCATTTTCCTGTTCATATTGAGCAGGAATTTTTCCTTCAAAAGCGACACCCAGAAATGGGTTGATATGATCATGCCCATCAGCCAACCAGTCCTCGGAAAATACGACCAGCGTATGAATTCCATTAGCCCCATCATTGACCGATAACTCAACGCCTGGAAGAAGTGAAACTCCCCTCTTCAAAGCCGTCTTGCGTAGCGCCTTAAACTCCTCAAAATCGAACTTATTATGATTGGTAATAACACCAAGCCGGATACCTGCTTTCTCCAACGCATCTACATAACTGCTGTTATAGAAGTTCCCATCGCCCGCAAACTTAAATTCGCGGTCTGCTTGTGTATGCAGATGAAAGTCCGCGCGAACCCACTCAGCACCTTCTGTAAAGACAACGGTTCGGTTCCCAAATCGCGTGAGTGGTAGATTATCCATCATGATCCTCCTAATTTTCTGACGTCTCTACGACCGCTGACCACTACGAGGACTCGGCATCGTCGACAAAAAAACCACTATCCAAAGGCTGAATTTGCCGCAGCAAGATAGCTAGCTCATCGCAATCTCCGCCACGCAAAACATCGTCGAGCAGCGCTTTCGCATAGAGGGGATCGGCGCGCAGCACCTCCACCATTACCTGGTCATGCGCTATGTCCTTCATAGTATGCTCGCCTCGTTTCGGACTCAGAAAACCAAAATTCAATTTTCCTCTCCCCAGTACAAATGTTCCCTATGCCAAGCAAGGTATTTGAGGTGTTGACCTGACAGCTTGATACTCAGCTCAGCTGTGCAGTTCAAGATCTCACGATTCCTCTCGGAAACGTAAGACGAAATTAAGATTTTCCCTTCATCGTCAAAGGACACGTAACCCTTGTCGAACAAGGCATCGACGTTCGGGCTCAACAGGAGACCGTTGTAGACGTCCAGCCGCTCAGCGTTATTTGAGTCGCTCCACGGTTTGATGTGTGAGGCTTTGAGGATGTCGATCTGTGAGCAACCTGTAGCAGAGCATTCGCCCCAATGCTTGATCAGTTTCTTACGAAAAGCGCCCTGCCCAACCCGAGCAAGGATGATCTGACTTTTCTGCGTCTCAGTGAGCATCGCATCACTCATCACTTGCTGCTCTTGACCCTTAGCGATGACCTCAGCCACATCGTCAGTTGTCCAATATTTTCGGGTGACGCCAAAGCTACCTTTCCGGCTCGGGGCTACCCCAATAGAAACACAGAAGCTTTCGAAAGCGAGCTGTAGATTCTCGTTCTGAACGGGATACGATCCGTAAATTTTGTTCAGCGCGAGGTTGGTTTCACTTCCATGCTTCTCCCTGTTCAATCCATGGATCTGAATCGTGTTGCCAACGTAGCCGATGAACCGAGATGGAGCGAACGCAATACCGGCATCTGTAAGGTATGGCAGATAGCATGTCCCTTTTTTAATGAGGTTTTGGTAGATTTTCCTGTCCCCATCTGCTGACACTCTCGCACGCTCAAGCTCAACAAGGTTCTCTGCTACCTGCTCCTCGTTTACCACCAGCTCCATCACCGCTCCTTAAAATGAAAAGCCCGGCTCAGCGGCCGGGCGTCAAGGTCAAGACATCCCAATGACCGCAAGCAACTGCTCACGAACACCACGGCCTTGCTCATCCTTCTTTTGAGCCATCAGATACAGACCCTTCTCCGTAGATTTTTGGCCCAAAGCTCACCAATCAGGCGCTTCTCGTTGCTGTCGTCGTTGCTCACACACCAAGAAAGAAGCGACATTGACGAGTTCCAAGGGACGGCATTCAAACCGGGTACTTTACCCTCACACCCCCTCAGCATCCATCCCATCGTCACGTAGAAATGACCCAGCTCCAGCAACCAGAAGCCCTTTCGGGCTACCTGTGTGCTTTAACAATCAAGCCCATTTTTATGCGGACTCCTGCTTGTAGCTCACGAAACTCAACCATCATCGCTTCGACCGTGGCGGCACTGGCTCCAAAGCCCGGCTTCTCGGAAAGCCACAATTTGAGCAGGCCGGCCACTCGCCCTAGATCGCCATTTATCTTTGCCAGATCGGCCACGGCAGTGAGATCTACAACCGACCGAATCGGTGTATTCATCCCAAGAGCCCGAGGTAGCCTGACCGGGACATGCCCGCCTCCTCAGCGCGCTCCGTGATGGCCGCCTTTTCTTCGTCTGTTACCCCACCTCGATCGGTTTCCCGCGTCGTCGAGATGGAGCCTTTTCATTGGTGCCATCTGTCATGATTAGTGCTCCTGCTGTTGTTTTCAGCCCTTAGACGCGGCAGCGGCTGGGGCCTCGCAGAGCAAGATGCCGTTGAGCCGAAGGCGAATAAGGGGCGGTGTTGGATGGGTTCGGGCTTGCCCGTACCCGTACAACACACATCTTGCCGTCTATTCCCATGCAATTCTATGCAACTGGAGCAGAGATGCCATTTGCATTTCGTCTAATCGCGTAGATTCGCGTAAGTTCGCATACATTCGCATAGCGTCGCATTAATAAATGGTCTCAATCGCATTGAGTCGCGCAGAATCGCATAATGCCGTCACAGTAAACGAGGTCAATTGAATTATCTAACGTCGGGCACCAAAACAGACTGATTGGTGGCGAGCACGGCTAATACTGCAAAGCTTGCACCTTGAAAATTACGCATCGCGAATGAGAGCATTCATAGGCTAACGCCCCCTTTACCCCAAAAAATCATCAGATATATCGGAGCAATCAATGGCACGCAAAACTCTCGCTGAGCGCCGTTCTGACGCCATTTCCGAACTGGAAACCGCTAAAGCACGACTGGCAAAACTCGACAATGAGGCCGCTGAGAGAATCGGTAGAATTGCAATAAAGTCAGGACTGGTTAATCTGAAGCTTACGGACGATGAAGTCCGGGAAGAATTCGACCGAATAGTGGAAAAAATCAGCAAGGGGAATTGACCATGAAGACAGCTCACCGCATCAGCGCATTTGCCAGTCGACTCGATGAATTGCAAGCCTGCCTCGGTCGAGCCAGTAACCGGGCTACGGAAAATGTTACCGAAGCCCAGCGCATCGCGGCTGAGCTGGCTTTATCCCTCGAAGACTGGCATCTCGACGCGCTGCGCATACCTAAGGCGGAGCGTGCGCCGTACCGAGCACAGAATCCATATTATTCAGCACATTGACTCTGCCGCTCTCGTTAAAAAGTCCACTCGGGTGGACTTTTTTGTGTCCGTAAAACGTATAAAACCGGACAAGCCTTACCCCTCCCCTCCTCACAATTAACGCCTTATAAATCAGACCGATAGTTATTATTTCTCGCCCAGATACCGGACAGTTTACGGACAGACCACGAGAACTTTATGCGGATAGCGTAGTTATCCGCATATTTTAAACAGGCCAATATCGGTAAATAATCGAGCCACCAAAGGTTAGAAATGAGGTATTCGGCATGGAAAGGGAATTACTCATAAAAGCGTCGTCCCGTGTACGCATAGCCGGGCGTCATGCGGCTTTGAGCATTGCGATGGCCGGAACCGGCTTAGTTGGCGGGACCTTATACGTTGCACCTGCCACGGCTTACGCCATTTACTGCACAAATTGCTCCACGTTCTATCAGCAAATGTTTGAGTACGGTGAGGCGGTTAACACGGCTCTGAACACCGCCGAGCAACTGCAAACCCAGATACAGCAGTATCAAAGCATGATCACGCAGGGCACGGGCTTGCCTGATTCGATGTTCGGCAGTATCGCGGCTGATCTAAAAAACGTGATGAACATCTACGACCGCTCGCAAGCGTTGGGCCGCCAAATCCAGAACATGGATTCGCAGTTCAACAGGGCTTTCCCCGGTTTCAATTCGCACCTGAATCAAGCTGCCAACTCGGCTGAGTCACCGGCACAAGACCGCTATCAGGCGTGGTCTGAGCAAGGCCGCGATAACGTGAAAGCTGCGCTGGAAGCGGCGAACCTCAATACCAGCACCTTTGAGACTGAGGGTGAGCAGCTTGACCGCATGATGACCCGTTCACAGTCGGCCGTCGGCCGGATGCAGGCACTTCAGGCGGGCAACGAAATTGCCTCACAGAACGTACAGCAATTGCAAAAGCTGCGCGATCTTGTGGCTACGCAAATCAACATGCAGGGCAACTATCTGGCTCAGCAGGGCGACAGGGCAGCAGCCAGCGAAGCTACCGAACAACAGTTTGAAGCGCGCAAAAACACACGCGGCGGCGTGAAGGGGTACTGAGAATGGCTATTTCGAAATGGCTCATCGCGTTGATCTGCTCCGGCTCTGCACTAATCGGTTCGATGATCACCGTGGCGGTTCAGAGCGACTGCGAATGTACCTCTGTGATTGAGCACCGCCGGCAACAGCATGACGCTGATGCCTCGTTTGAAGCGCGCCCGAACACTCGCGGCGGCGTTAAGGGGTACTAGCTATGGATACTCGCCTACTGTTGTTCCTCGCCTTAGCAAGTGCATTCGTGAGCGGAAATGCTATGGCAGCGTCCGACCTTTCCCATGCTGACACATCGATGCAGGGCCTACTCGACCTCGTTTTACAGCAGTCCCACCAGTGGTCAGGAAAGCTGTATGACTATGCGATCAGATTATTCTGGCTGTTGGCCTCGATTCAGTTCATCTGGACGTTCATGCCTCTGGTCATGAAGCAAGCCGACTTCGGCGAGATTGTCGGCGAGCTGCTGCGCTTCGTCCTGGTGGTTGGGTTCTTCCTTGCCGTTATGAAGTACTCGGTGGAGTGGTCATCTGCAATTGTCGATAGTTTCCGCGATGCAGCGGCATCCGCTAGCGGCCTCGGGCGTGCGCTAGAACCCGGCGATATGCTGGCAGTTGCGCTGGATTTTGGCCGCACCATGGTGAAGGGCATATCAGTGTTTTCTCCGGCCAAAGGACTTCTGATCGCAGTATGCGCAATCCTTGTATTGGCGTGTTTCGCCTTCATCGCTGCATTCATGTTCGTAACGCTCGTAGAGTCTTACGTCATCATCAATGCTTCGGTGCTGTTCTTTGGCTTTGGCGGGTCACAATGGACGCGTGATTTTGCAATCGCCCCAATGCGCTTCACCGTCGCAATCGGAGCCAAGCTGTTCGTCTTAACGCTGATCGTCGGCCTGATCGTTCAGTCGGCCAAGCAGTGGTTGGCCGCCTACACCAATGACGAAGCGTCGTTGATGACGATGGTTGGTCTGGCTTTGGTGTGCTGCTATCTGACAAAGACCATTCCCGACCTGATCGGCGGCATGATTAGCGGCACGTCGATGGGTGGCGGATCAGCCATCGGTGGTATGGCGGCCGCCGGTGCTGCCGGTGCAGCGGCGGCAATCGCCACTATCGCCACGGCCGGGGCGGCCGCTCCTGCTGCTGCCGGTGCTCTCGGCGCTGCTGGCAGCAGTGGTGCAGCCGGTGCAGCGGGTGCCGGGGGCGGTCTCGCAGGGGCGATCAACTCCAGCTTTGCCGGTGCAAGCTCCGCCGGTGGTGCCGCTCCGTCTGTAGGTGGCGGTACCCCAATTGGCGTCGGGGCCAACACTGGCGGCGGTGCAGTTGCCAAGACGGCCAGCTCCGCAGGCGTGAAAACTGGCGGTGGCGCAGCTACCCAATCGGCTACCCCCAGCAGCGGCACCCAGCAGGCCGCTAAGCAGGCCGGGAAGGCCACGCAGAGCGGCGATGACAATGATCAGAAAGCAACACCGAAAAGGGGAGCTGTTAGTTCCGGCAACGCACTGTCCCATGCGGTCAATGGTGGTGCAAAAGCGCTTGGCGTAATCGCCTCGATGACAGTCCCGGGCATGGAGAATGCACACTCAGCGTCGCTTGGCTCCGGTCTTCCACAGCCAGCTCACGGTGACTCCAGTTCGCTCAAATCCGCAGCGCCGGCTGCGGAAGCCCCAGGTATGGAATCCAATGTCATTCGACCAGATACGAACACCAGCTCGAATTCCGGTCGCACCGACGTTTCGAGCATAACCTCAAGCAATGACCAGCCGGAGAAATAACCATGAATAGCATTCTGATGTTCGCTGTATTCGTCGTACTCGCCTCCACCTTGGCCATTGCCATGTGGGCGTTCGGCCGCTGGCTACGAAGCAAAGGCTACGGGCCATTGCTCGATAGACTGGATCGACAATGTACCGCGTTGCAGCTTCGAGTTAGCCCGCTGGCCCTTTCGGCTTCCTTTCATATGTTTTCCGGAGTGCAACACCTGAATCGCCTCCCACTGCTTGGTAGCAAGAGCAATGCAGCTCAAGCCCAGCAAATTCTGATGGCGATCCGAGCGGCGCAGGAAGCCCAAAGGCTCGACTCTCCCGGCAACCGCTGACCCTACAATCCCCCGCCAGAGTGCGGGGGTTTGTTTTCCGGAGACACCAAATCTAAGTAGTACGCACGGACTTGTCTCAGCTCACCCTTTAGGAAAGCCCCCTACCGGTACTCCATCAGAACGACGCCCCCAGACAGCCTTGATCAAAAGTGCGGAAGACTCTGCCATTAGTAATACGCACGGACTTTGAACACCTTGAGCATCAGCTCGGACAGGACACCGTCTAATGCGCGGGGGCTTCGCCATTAGTAATACGCACGGACTTGGTACACTGACTCGCCGGTGCGTTTATGTATCTAGAAACCGCCATGACTGATACAGCCATTTGCTTAGCGATGGCCCGCACGCTCAAGCCCTCGCGCCTGAGGGACTGTGCCTTCGCCTGCTTGGAGTTCGCAGCTTCAAGGTAGGCTTCCCGGTCTACCGCACCGGAAGCGCGTCTGCGGCATTCCTCACGCTTCCTGTGCCGTTCCGCGGCCTCCGCCTGGCTGACGATGGTTTTAAGCTGACGCTGTTCGTCGGTGGTGATCCCGAACAGGTTGATAAGCGTGTCGTTTCGTGGCGTGTAGAGCGGCGCGTAGTCCTTACCACCAAAGCTAATCTTTTCCCCGGCCTCATAGGCTTTGGCCTTGCTGAACAGCGTCATAAGCTCTTTCGAGCGGCTATTCCATTGCGGGTCAAGCTCGCGGGCCAGCGCGGCCGCCTCGTGGTACATCTGCTTGCTGTTGGTCGCCCCTGACAGCAGCAGGAAATTCAGCCGCCAAAACAAGTGCTGCATCCGGCTGCCTTCGCTGACGCCGCCGCGCAGCTCAGCGAGCTTGCGCAGGTCTTCGAGGCGATCCCATGCGAGCTGTCTGCCGGAGAACCCGCGCAGATTGTCGGCCTTGCCGCCGGGCACCAGAAGGAAAGGCTTTTTCGTGGCGCGCCGCTCGCGCTGTTCGGCCTGTTCCTGCCGCTGCTGCTCGATTGTCCAGCGTGCCGTCGGTAGCAGCGCCTCGGCCAGATACTCGAAGTTGTAGCGGATCGGTTCGCCGTCTGCGCCGCTCTGGACATGAACCACGCGACAGACTTCCCCGCTCTTGCTATTGACCGTCTCCACGGTGCGCAGCACGCGGCTGGCGTCTTTGGCCATCGGGTCAGCGCCGACGTGCGCGAGGCGATCCACAAGATAGCGCTGGCAGGCATTCCAACGCGGCAGGGCCTGACGCGGAATCGTGCCATCCAGCAGCCACTTGGCCTGTATTCCACGGCCGCTGTAAATCAGCACGGACGGCGACGGCAAACCTTCCTCGCCGCAAAAATACAGTACAGATGCGGCCAGTGCCTCAGGCGTGCGCCCGGCCAGCGCAGGCACCCGGTAAGTGTCGAGGTCGGCAAACAGCAGGCCAAGCCGCAGGAGGTTGACGACTCGCCTATTGGGCCGAATGAACTCAGCTTGGGACATCCACGCGTCACGCTTTTTGTCCAACAAATCGAGTACTTTTGGCATATCAGCCAAGCGATGAGAAGACTGGCGCTTTTCACCTCGAGAGTCGACGAGCAACGAAAAAAAACCGGCTCTCGTCCTATCGTGGTACATCTGCGCTTCGTCCTGAGAACTGAAAAGCGCAAGCTGTGAACTTGCGCTATTCAGCTCTACCAGAGCGTTTGCAGTGTCTGAGTAAGGACGCGATGTCGACCTTGTCTCAGGCCTGCCCACACCGCTCAGACTGCCATTCCTGGCCTAGGAGCGGGGCCGGACTCCCTGCATGTATCAATCCACTCCTCTACCTCGGCTAAATCCCACACGACCTTGCGGCTACTCACCGCAATTCGACGTGGAAATTTACCCTTCATTTCAAAGTTATAGATCGTGCGCTCACATAGCGGGATCATCGCCAGGAGTGTCTTTTTGTCGATGAGTTTTTTGCTCGATGGATGCATAGCTAGGCCCTACCAGTCACAGCGAATGTGTGCCTGATCGTGCCTTTAGGTGCCTATTGCTTCGACAGAATGATTGGCTAGAATGGTTGACATGAAAAAACCATCGACCATAGCTATTTGGGAGGGGTGTGACGCCTCCCTCACAGAGGCCCTACACCGATTCCTTGATCGCTGGGAGCCCTACTCCTCAGCATCTAAACGCTACCCGATCGTTCGTCTGGTCGAAGAGCTTATCGACCCTGCCGTGGCGGCATATGCCGAAACGCTTCCATCGCGTTATCAGGGCCACATACCCGGAGCAGGAACAAATGTAGCGTTCAGCGCGATTATGCAACTGGTTGGCGTTGCCGCTATGGTCCGCCTACAGCGTCAACTGCTACGAGCCTTTGTTCTGACCCACGACAAGCAGTCGGGGGATGATCGCTGCTTCATTGCGACGCTTGAGACGTTGATAGAACTGGTGCTGGCATGTAAGCGCAAGCAGCCGTCTAACAAGGATATGGGCGGTTTGAACGGTCAACGCTTGAAGGGTTTCTGTAGATTCTGCGGCGCGCGAGCAGAGCTGGCATCGTTCGCAGAAGGTGAGGGTCAGCGTGACCTTGATGAACACCTACGCCTGAGCAACCTGTACTGCACCACCCACCGCCCAAAGACACTAGATGGACGCTGGAACCCGGCATACAGGCAAGCAATGAGATCTATAGCGCAGTTCGACCTAGAGCTGGCCAGATTGAGCAGACAATGCGCTATACGAGCAGAGCCTAAGGCAAAGTCAGGTGACGAGCTCGTCGACGCGTATATCTTTCGATACATGCTTAGCCAAACCCTGCACCTAGCGGACGAAGCCGAGCTAAGAAATCTCGCTCGACTAATGGTGGACATGAAGCTGACAGACCGAAGAAAGCAAATCCTCGTACTACAAGAGTTCGGCTTCAACCAGTCAGAAATTGCTCGCAGACTGGAGATCGAGCGCCAAGCAGTATCTAAAGCCCTTCGCTCAATCCCTGATAGCTTTCGACTTCCGACAGCGTGAGCACGCCTAAGCGTCTGGCACTGCCTTGCGCCGATTTATTATTAAAAATTAAGTTCAACCAACCCTTGGAAATTACATGGCATTCAAACCAAAAGTTGCGGATCTTCTGGCCTATCGCTCAGGTTACATCTGTAACAATCCAGATTGCAATGTGCTCACAATCGGCCCTGCATCTTCCGACCCACATCTAAAAACCAAGAAGGGAGAGGCCGCACATATTTTGGGAGAGAAGCCCGGCGCAGCACGCTATAAAGTCATGGACAAAGAAATTATTGAAAGTGATAAAAATGGAATTTGGCTTTGCGTCGCATGCCATACCTTAATCGATAAGAACAATGGAATAGATTACCACGAGGACGAACTTTTTAAATGGAAGCAGAGCCACGAGGAACTGATGGAGGTTTTGTTAAGGACACATCGCAGCCCCCTCCCGCTAGTGCGAAGATTCAGCTTGAGCAAGAAAATTGCGCAGGATATCGTCGACACTCTCGCTCATAAAGGCGTGATGTTTCAGCCAGCTGCCATGGAAAATACAGCGTTCGCTCTCAAGTCAATTGACCAGATCAGGTTAAAGCTAATGCGACATTTGCGCGACATTGATCTTGACAAGCGACTTAAAGATATCTGCAATAATTTGATTAACGCTTTCCGGGAAGTCATGAACGAAAACTCGAAAGATCCAAGCGGTCTGTTTTCTTACCTTGAAGTACTTCGAATAAAGGTTGGGAGATTACTGTACCAGCTACAGCAGGAATATGGCTGCCAGATCAGCGGACACATCGTAAGTATTGTTCGTCCATAAGTGGCAGATCCCTGCCCCCTAATACTCCAGATAGCTCGATCAGCGGGCGCCTGATAGACGACCGCTGATCGATTTTACTTCCAGTCGCACAAAGCGCTAATCATGCACATACATTAAATTTCAGAAACCATTTCGCCAACGATAAAATCGCCACTGATAAGCACTTCTAAAAGTGTTCCACGCTTTTCATGGCTTGCCAAATGAGGATCTTGGTCGATTCGAGCACCCTTCCAATACTGGCGGTAATAATACCCAAACTCATTCATATCCCTAGGAAACTCTTGATCAAGCCACGTCATATCAAGAATTTGAACCTCACCTTCCGTATGGATTTCAAATATTCTTGCTGGCGTATTATTTTGACTGCGTAGCTTATATTTTCTAGCATCATCGATTGTTTTGACAGCAAAAAAACAATTAAGCCTAGATTTGTTTTCTAAGTGATAAAGTTCCGGATCATGCAACCTAAAAAGCTCTAGGAAAAACTCTCTATAATGAGGCGGTGGCAGGTTTTCCACCAAACGAGGTAAACCGGGACCAATTTCATCAGCGCCAATCAGCTTAAAAAAGGGCTGGTAAACCTCCCCGAATCTTGATCGATTATTCCCGTCAAGTTTGATCTCCATGCCGGTCTTTAGAAGACCAGCGTTGTCAACATGATAGTACGTAGCCATCGGTGAAGCTTCCTAGCTTATGAATGGTCACGCTAGCATAAAGCCATCATTAGCGCGACGGCTCTAGATCAGAAGCACACTTCAGCGTTTCATCTGGGTGCCCCTCAGTGTTCGGCGGCGGGAAGCTACCCATTTGTTTTCCGAGGTTTACTAAGCGTCCATTCATCAATCATATCCGCCCAATCTTGCAACATCGCTCGGCGCTGATCCCGGTACTCAGCCTTGTTGTAGACGGCGCGCACACCTTTCTGCTCGTGCGCGAGACATTTCTCGATCCAGTCGGAGTTGTAGCCCGCCTCATGCAACAGCGTGCTGGCCGTGCGTCGCAAGTCGTGGGGGCCGAATTTGCCTAGTGGCACCCCTTCCTTTTGGGCAAGGCGATAAGTAAGCGTCAGTACCTGGTTGATCGTGGCTGCACTCATTGGCAAGTCGGAGTCGTAGCGTGACGGCAGAACGTACTCAGAACCTCCTGCCAGGGTCTTCAACGCAATGAAGAAATCCAATGCTTGCCGTGACAGAAACACCAAATGAGGGTTTCGGCGCTTCATCCGTTCTTTGGGGATCGTCCATAGCGCCTCGCTGAAATTGATTTCACTCCACGTTGCGTTGGTCAGCTCGCTCTTGCGCACCAACGTCAGCAGCAGAAGCTTGGCTGCGGCGCGAACCGACGTCGCGGTACCAATCCTGTCCATGTACTGATACATCAGCGCAATTTCATCAGGCGTCAACGCCCGGTCGCGTGGCTCGAATTTAGCGATGCTGGCAGACCTTACTAGATCCGCGGGGTTTTCAACCTTCTGACCACGCTCAATGGCCCAACGAAAGACCTGCAGCACAATCTCACGCGAATGGACGGCGGTTGCAGGCGCCCCCCGCTCCACTATCGCATCAGTCAGCGCTCGCAGATCCTCATGAGTGATTTCAGCCAGCTTCTGATTGCCAAACTTCGGCTTCAATTCGCGCTCGTAGACTGAACGGCGCATATCTCGTGTCGAGTCCGCCATCTGATAGCCGCGCAGCCATTTTTCAGCCCAATCATCAAAGGTCTCAGCACCTTTGGTGCGCGCCTTCGCACGCGCCTTTTCCTTAGCAGGCGACTTGCCTGCGGCAATCATCTTCTTCGCCTCCCCTAGCCGCTCGCGTGCCTCGGCCAAGGTGATCCCACCTAAGCCATAACGACCGAAGGTGACGGTCTCCTGCCGGCCATTGATGGAGTAGTTGTAGCGAAAGGAGATAGAGCCAGCCGGGGTGACGGCGACGTACAAACCGTCACGATCAATCACCTTGTAAAGCTTGTCTTGCGGCTTGAGGTTTCTGAGCTTGGTATCAGTGAGCATGACTTCCATTTATTCCATGAAAAAATACCATGCTCTGAAAAGCGCGGAAGAATGGGGCTTAACCCCAGTAAAACCGGGCCTCTTGGCCACCTCGATACCATGCCCATCCTGAAACAAGGGACATGGCATCAAGCGTCATGCATGGCATCGGATGCAGTTGGTACCCCGTACCATGCCATAAAAAAACCATGCTTGGCGATGCAGAACGCTACCTGAACGTGCCAGACCCAAAAAAGCCAAAAGCCCGCAATTACGCGGGCTTCAGGGCATTTTTTGCTAGATCGTGCCGGGCAGTGCCGGACGTGGGATCATTCCCACTCGATAGTGGCAGGCGGCTTGCTCGACACGTCGTAGGTAACGCGCGAGATACCGTCGATTTCGTTGATGATACGACCGCTGACGGTTTCCAGCAGCTCGTACGGCAGGTGTGCCCAACGCGCGGTCATGAAGTCCACGGTCTCGACGGCACGCAGGGCCACAACCCAGGCGTAGCGACGGCCGTCGCCAACGACGCCGACCGACTTGACCGGCTGGAACACCACGAATGCCTGGCTGGTCTTGTGGTACCAGTCGGCCTTGCGCAGCTCTTCGATGAAGATGTGGTCGGCGCGACGCAGGATGTCGGCGTATTCCTTCTTCACTTCACCAAGGATACGCACGCCCAGGCCCGGGCCCGGGAACGGGTGGCGGTAGACCATGTCGTACGGCAGGCCCAGCTCCAGGCCGATCTTGCGCACTTCGTCCTTGAACAGCTCACGCAGCGGCTCGACCAGCTTGAGGTTCATCTCCTCCGGCAGGCCACCAACGTTGTGGTGCGACTTGATCACGTGGGCCTTGCCGCTCTTGGCGCCAGCCGACTCGATCACGTCCGGGTAGATGGTGCCCTGGGCGAGGAACTGGATGTTCTCCAGCTTGCTGGCTTCGGCATCGAACACGTCGATGAAGGTGCGGCCGATGATCTTGCGCTTCTTCTCAGGGTCGGCTTCGCCGGCCAGGTTGTCGAGGAACTGCTTTTCAGCGTCGGCGCGGATCACCTTGACGCCCATGTTCTCTTTGAACATGGCCATCACCTGGTCGCCTTCGTGCAGGCGCAGCAGGCCGTTGTCGACGAATACGCAGGTCAGCTGGTCGCCGATGGCGCGGTGCAGCAGCGCGGCAACCACCGAGCTGTCAACGCCGCCGGACAGGCCCAGCAGGACGTTGGCCGAACCGACTTGCGCACGCACCTGGGCGATGGCGTCTTCGACGATGTTGGACGCCGTCCACAGGGCTTCACAGCCGCAGATGTCCTGCACGAAGCGGGACAGGATGCGACCCCCTTGCTTGGTGTGGGTCACTTCAGGGTGGAACTGCACGCCGTAGTAGCCGCGGACGTCGTCGTACATGCCAGCGATCGGGCAGCTTGGGGTGCTGGCCAGAATGTTGAAGTTGCCAGGCATCTGGGTGACCTTGTCACCGTGGCTCATCCACACGTCCAGGCCCAGCACGCCGTCGTCGTCAACGTGGTCTTCGATGCCGTCGAGCAGGCGGCTCTTGCCGACAACGTCCACGCGGGCATAACCGAACTCACGCAGGTCGGAACCTTCTACCTTGCCGCCCATCTGCTCGGCCATGGTCTGCATGCCGTAGCAAATACCCAGCACAGGCACATTCAGGTCAAACACGGCTTGCGGAGCGCGCGGGCTGTTGGCTTCGTGGACCGACTCGGGGCCGCCGGCAAGGATGATGCCGCGCGGGTTGAATTCGCGGATCGCTTCATCGTCCATGTCGAACGGGTGCAGTTCGCAGTACACGCCGATTTCGCGCACGCGGCGGGCGATCAGCTGGGTGTACTGGGAACCGAAATCGAGGATCAGGATGCGGTGAGCGTGAATGTCGAGGGCCATGACTCAATCTCGTCAGTGGAAATCGGAAACGACGCGGGGCTGTCATGACAGCCCCGCTTTATGTTGTAGCTGGAAGCCTCAGCCTACGCGGTAGTTAGGGGCTTCTTTGGTGATTTGCACGTCGTGCACGTGGGATTCGGCCATGCCGGCACCGGTGATGCGCACGAACTCCGGCTTGGTGCGCATTTCTTCGATGGTTGCGCTGCCGGTGTAGCCCATGGACGAACGCAGGCCGCCCATCAGCTGGTGGATGATCGCGGCCAGGGCGCCTTTGTAAGGAACGCGGCCTTCGATGCCTTCCGGTACCAGCTTCTCGGCGCCGGCCGAGGAGTCCTGGAAGTAACGGTCGGACGAGCCTTGCGCCTGTGCCATGGCACCCAGCGAGCCCATGCCGCGGTAGGCCTTGTAGGAACGACCCTGGAACAGCTCGACCTCACCCGGGGCCTCTTCGGTACCGGCGAACATCGAACCCATCATCACGCAGGACGCACCGGCAACGATGGCCTTGGACAGGTCACCGGAGAAGCGGATACCGCCGTCAGCGATCAGTGGCACGCCAGTGCCTTCCAGTGCTGCGGCAACGTTGGCGATGGCGCTGATTTGCGGCACGCCGACACCGGCAACGATACGGGTGGTGCAGATAGAGCCAGGGCCGATACCGACCTTGACCGCATCAGCACCCGCTTCGGCCAGGGCCTTGGCGGCAGCGCCGGTGGCGATGTTGCCGCCGATCACCTGCACTTGCGGGTAGGTTTCTTTCACCCAGCGTACGCGGTCGATCACACCTTTGGAGTGGCCGTGGGCAGTGTCGACGACGACGACATCAACGCCAGCTGCCACCAGCGCAGCAACGCGCTCGCCGGTGTCCTTGCCGGTGCCGACGGCGGCGCCGACGCGCAGGCGACCTTGGTCGTCCTTGCTGGCCAGCGGGTAAGCCTTGGCTTTTTCGATGTCCTTGACGGTCATCATGCCCTTGAGGTTGAACTTGTCGTCAACGATCAGGACTTTTTCCAGGCGATGCTTGTGCAGCAGCTCGCGAACTTCGTTTTTATCGGCGCCTTCGCGGACGGTGACCAGGCGCTCTTTCGGCGTCATCACGTCGCGAACCTTGGCGTCCAGGCGATTTTCGAAGCGCACGTCACGGGAGGTGACGATGCCGACCAGGTCGCCGTTCGCCAGTACCGGCACGCCGGAGATGTTGTTCAGGCGGGTCAGCTCGAACAGGTCGCGCACAGTGGCATCGGCGTCGATGGTGATCGGGTCCTTGACCACGCCAGCCTCGAACTTCTTGACCTTGCGCACTTCGCCGGCCTGTTGTTCGATGGTCATGTTCTTGTGGATGATGCCGATACCGCCTTCCTGAGCCATGGCAATGGCCAGACGCGCTTCGGTCACGGTATCCATGGCAGCGGAAACCAGCGGAATGTTCAGCTCGATGCCACGGGTCAAACGGGTCTTGAGACTGACTTCATTGGGCAGTACCTCGGAATAGCCAGGTACAAGGAGGATATCGTCGAAGGTCAGGGCTTCTTGGCTGATACGCAGCATCGCGGGGGCTCCCGGGCGGGAAAAATGGAAGCGCGCCATTATACTCATGCATGGCGCGCCGCTCAATGCAAAATAAGGGCCTTCGGTCAGGCTTGTGGCAGTTTTACCTGCACCACGGCCACCGGCTGGTCGAGCCAGTCGGCGAAGCTGTCGAGAAAGGCCTGGGTGAACCCGGCCTCGCCCCAGTTGTTGAAGATGAACCCCAGGTTGGAAAAGGCACATGGCTGCAGGTAAATGAAGCCATTGATGTCATCTTCGAAGCCGCACAGTGGGCAGGTAAAGTTGTCGCTCACTGCCGGCATCCACTCTTCCAGGCTTTCGAACAACGGCTCGCCTACCTCGCGCCGGCACTCCGGGCAACCGGCTTCTTCGAGGAAGCCTTCGGTGGGGGTATAGATGCAGCGCTTGAGCATCATTTCCAGGCCGTTGACCGGTTCGCCGAAGGGCAGTTTTTCCGGGTGCAGGGCCACTTTGCGCGCCCCTGCCGCCAGGGCATGGCCCATGCGGTTACCGGTGCGGCCACAGGTGGTCAGCTGCTCCTCGACGACCTTTTCGCGCACCAGCCAGCGCAGGATGGCGCGGGCACGGGCTTCATGCACCGGGACGGTAGACAGCTTTGGAACGATGATGCTCTGGGTGTTCATGAACGGGACAAGCCTGAGAAACGCCGGTAATGACGCAATTCTACCGCTCAGGCGCTCAGGTAGCGACCAATCAACGCCAGCCCACTGGCCAGCACCAGCCAGGTGACCAGCCGTACGAACGCTTCACGGGATAACCGGTGGGTCAACCGACGCCCTACCCACAGGCCAATGAACATGACAGGCAGCAGGCAGGCGGCGAGCAGCAGCAGGCTTTGGTCGGCATAGACACCGGCGATCAGGAACAGCGACAGACGCACTATCGTACTGCAACTGATCAGCGCGCTCTGGGTGGCGCGTACCTGTTCCTTCACCTCCAGCCGTGCGCTCAGGTAAAGGGCATAAAGAAACCCGCCGCTGCCGAACAAAGCCCCGAACAACCCGCCTGCCGTGCCCATCGGCACCGCCCAGAAGCCGGACAGGCTGGCTGGCCTCACTTTCACTGCCAGCCCGTAAAGTGCATAGGCAGTCACGAATACCCCCATCAACAGCAGCAACAGGTCGGACTTCAGTTGCAGCAGGAACACCACGCCCAACGTACAACCCAAGGCCATGAAGGGCAGCAGCCGCAGCAATTCACTGCGTACCACATCCCGGCGCGACGGCAGCAGGTTGCCGAACGCGGCCACGAAATCCAGCAGCACCAGCAACGGGATGATGCGTGACAACGGCATGAAGTGAATCAGCACCGGCCCCGCCACGAGTGCAGTACCGAAGCCGGCGATGCCGAAGACGATGTAGGCCGCAGCGATGGCGAACAGGATCGGCAGCCAGTCAAGGCCGGAAAACGACAGTTGGGCAAGCATGGCAGCAGTTCCTGGGAAGACAGGCAAAGGTTAGCCAGCCATGAGCCATGCCGACTAATATGCCTTTATCCCAAAAGCCATCTCAAAAAGGCATGACATGACGTCGATCCGACAGTTGCGTTACTTCGTGGAAATCGCCGAGTGTGGCAGTTTCAGCAGTGCAGCCGAGCGACTGTACGTTGCCCAGTCGGCCCTTAGCCGGCAGATCAAGGAGCTGGAGCAGCAACTGGGCACGCCGCTGTTCGAACGCACGGCGCGCCTGCCTCGCCTGACGCTGGCCGGTCAGGCCTTTCTTGAACGGGCGCGACGCTTGCTGGCTGACCTGGCACAGGCGGAGCGGGTTACCCGTGACATTGGCCAAGGGTTGCAAGGCAGCTTGCGCCTGAACCATTCCAGCACCGTGCCGCTGACCGGCGGGCTTCTGGCTCGCCTGGGGAACTACCTGAAGCACAACCCAGGGGTTTCGCTGGAGATTGCGCAGCAGTCGTCGGAGGCACAACTGGAAGACATTGCTGCCGGACGGCTGGATATCGGCCTGTTGCGCTTGCCGGTGCTGCGCCAGCATGAAGGCGTGGTGCTGCATGAACTGTTCGACGAACCCTTGTTGCTGGCGGTCGCCGCTGGGCACCCCTTGGCGGGTACTCGGCACGTGCAACTGGAACAATTGAAGGAAGAACGCTTCATTTCCATCCCGCACCGGGATCGCGGTGGTTTGAGCTACCTGTCTGCCTCGTTGTGCATGGGGGCAGGGTTCTTCCCGCAGGCGGCGCAGGTACTGTCGCGCAAGACTACGCAGTTGCAGCTGATACAGGCGGGGTTTGGGGTGGCGTTGTTGCCGCGGTGCATGTGCGAGATTGCCCCGGCTTCAGTCAGCTTCGTAGCGCTGGAGGGTGATTGCCAGAGCACGGTGGCACTGGCCTGTCGCCGTGATGCGGGGCAACTGGTGCGGCAGTTCGTGGCGACGATGCAGGGCTGAAGGCACCGGTTGCGGTCTTGTGGGAGCGGCCTTGCGTCGCGAAAGGGCTGCGATGCGGCCCCAGGTTTTCAGCTTCGCCGCATGAAGTGCCGGGGCCGCGTTGCGGCCCTTTCGCGACGCAAGGGCGCTCCCACAAGGATTGGGTCAAGGCTGACAGTAGGGGCAAGACAGACAACCGGGGCCGATGTCATTTATGATGCCTGCCATGATCAAAGACCCTTTCGAACGACTCGGGCTGGACCGCGAGGTCCTTACCGTCAGCCAACTCAACGGCCGCGCCCGCGTGCTGCTGGAAGACGTTTTCCGCAGCGTGTGGGTGGAAGGCGAAATCTCCAACCTCGCCCGCCCGGCGTCCGGCCACATGTACTTCACCCTCAAGGACAGCGGCGCCCAGGTGCGTTGCGCGTTGTTCCGGCAGAACGCCACGCGGGTACGCCAGGCACTGCGAGACGGCCTGGCGGTGCGGGTGCGCGGCAAGGTTTCGCTGTTCGAGGGACGTGGCGACTACCAGCTGATTCTCGACACCGTCGAGCCAGCCGGTGATGGCGCGCTGCGCCTGGCTTTCGAGGCCCTGAAGGAAAAGCTCGGTGCCGAGGGACTGTTCAGCACCGAACGAAAGAAGCCACTGCCGGCTCACCCGCAGCGCATCGGCATCATCACCTCGCCCACTGGCGCGGTGATCCGCGACATCATCAGTGTGTTCGGCCGCCGTGCCCCGCAGGTGGAGCTGAACCTGATCCCTACGGCGGTACAGGGCCGCGAAGCCATCGCGCAGATCGTATGCGCCATCCGCCTGGCCGACAGCCTCGGCTTCGATGCGCTGATTCTGGCGCGTGGTGGTGGTTCGCTGGAAGACCTGTGGTGTTTCAACGAGGAAGCCGTGGCGCGTGCCGTGGCCGCCTGCGTCACGCCAATTGTCAGCGCCGTGGGCCATGAAACCGACGTGTCGATCAGCGACTTCGTGGCTGACGTGCGCGCGCCCACCCCGTCGGCTGCCGCCGAGCTGCTGGCCCCTGACAACAGCGGCCTTCGGCAACGCCTGGATGGCCTGCAACGGCGCCTGCTGCTGCGCATGCAGAACCGCCTGACCCACGACCGCCTGCGCCTGGAGTCACTCACCCGCCGCCTGCGTCATCCAGGCGAGCGTTTGCGCCAGCAGGCTCAACGCCTGGACGACCTGGACATGCGCCTGCGTCGCGCGTTCATGCTCAACCTCAACCAGCGCCGCGAACGCCTGGCACGCCTGGACGCCCGCCTGGCCGCGCAGCATCCGGGGCGTAACCTGAAACTGCTGAACCAGCGCCTGGACAGCCTGGCCGAGCGCCTGCCACGGGCCATGCGTGAGGTGCTCAAGGACCGTCGCCAGCGGTTCCAGGCCCAGTTGCAGACACTGCAGGTGGTCAGTCCGCTGGCCACCCTGGCCCGCGGATACAGCATTTTGCTGGATGAACAAGGCCAGGCCATTCGCAGCGCCCAACAGACCCGCAACGGCCAACGCCTGACCGCCCGCCTGAACGAAGGCGAGCTGCTGGTGCGGGTCGAAGACAACCACCTGACCCCGGTCACCCTCTCACTACTGGACTGACACATGCCCCGCGTGCTCGCGCCCCTGCTTGCCCTTTCCCTGTTGCTGCTGGCCGGCGGCGCCCAGGCCAGCTACATCACCCGCACACTGAACAAACCGGTACCCGGCGGTGTGGCAGTCGTCGACCTGGGCCCCGCCGCCAACGCACCCAGCGCCCGTTTCGACGGCAAACCGGTGCTGGTGGTGAAGGAGCAGGACAACTGGCTGGCCATCGTCGGCATCCCGCTGACCCAGAAGCCCGGTACCGCAGTGCTGAACCAGGGCGGGCGCACCCTGCCTTTCAGCGTAGGCAGCAAGAAGTACCCTGAGCAGCGCATCACCCTGAAGAACACGCGCCAGGTCAACCCGAACCCGGCCGACCTCAAGCGCATCGACCGCGAACTGGCCGAGCAGATCAAGGCCTACCGCAGCTTCAGCCCTAACCTGCCGAGCAACCTGGTTCTCGACAAGCCGGTCAACGGCCCGCTGTCGAGCAAGTTCGGCGTGCGCCGCTTCTTCAACGGCGAAGAACGCAACCCGCATGCGGGGCTGGATTTTGCGGTGCCGGCAGGCACGCCGATCAAGACACCCGCCAACGGAAAAGTGATTCTGGTGGGGGACTATTTCTTCAACGGCCGCACGGTGTTCGTCGACCATGGGCAGGGCTTTATCAGCATGTTCTGCCACATGTCGAAAATCGATGTGCAGGTGGGCCAGCAACTGCGTCGTGGCGAGGTGGTCGGGCGCGTGGGCTCGACCGGGCGGGCTACCGGGCCGCACATGCACTGGAACGTCAGCCTGAACGATGCGCGGGTGGACCCGGCGATTTTCATTGGGGCGTTCCAGCCCTGAACGGTGCGCTGCCTGGGCCGGCCCATTCGCGGGTAAACCCGCTCCTACAAGGGGCGGCGTACCTGTAGGCGCGGGGTTACCCACGAATGGGCCAGCACCGCTGGCATTTCTTCCATTGTGTTGCGCCATCGAAAAATACCGCGCAAAAGCAACGAAGCACTCAGCCCAATCAAGCCATAAAATCTCGCCTAATGGCTTTTTTTAAGCATTTCTCTCAATTTTCCCCGAACGCTTGCCATCCCCCACCCCACTGGTTAAGTTTGAAGGCATGAAAACCTTCAGCACCCTCATCCTGCTCCGACAACATCGCAGCCTCTGCCTGGTCAGCGCCCGACTACCAGGCTGAATCGCGTCGCCTCGCCTCTTCATATCGTTATCGCTCGGCAGGCCCGATCTCGGCCGCACACAAAAGGATTGCTTCCATGACCATGCTCAAAGACCCTTCGAAGAAATACCGCGCTTTCCCGACCATCGACCTGCCTGACCGTACCTGGCCGTCGAAGACCATCACCCAGGCACCTATCTGGTGCAGTTCCGACCTGCGTGACGGCAACCAGTCGCTGATAGAGCCGATGGACTCGGAGAAGAAACTGCGCTTCTGGAAGACCTTGGTGCAGGTTGGCGTGAAGGAGATCGAAGCCTCGTTCCCGTCTGCCTCGCAAACCGATTTCGACTTCGTGCGCACCCTGATCCAGGACGGCCACATCCCGGATGACACCACCATCCAGGTGCTCACCCAGGCACGTGAAGACCTGATTGCCCGCACCTTCGAATCGCTGCGCGGTGCGAAGAAGGCCATCGTCCACCTGTACAACGCCACCAGCCCGTCGTTCCGCCGCATCGTCTTCAATCAGGACAAGCAAGGCGTGAAGGACATCGCGGTGAACGCGGCCAAGCTGTTCGTCAAGTACGCCGCCCAGCAGCCGGAAACCCAGTGGACCTTCCAGTACTCGCCAGAAACCTTCAGCGCCACTGAAATGGAGTTCGCCAAGGAAGTCTGCGACGCGGTCATCGAGGTGTGGAACCCTACCCCTGAACACAAGATCATCCTCAACCTGCCGGCCACCGTGGAAGTGTCCACGCCAAATATCTACGCCGACCAGATCGAGTGGTTCTGCCGCAACGTCAGCCGCCGCGACAGCGTGATCATCAGCCTGCACTGCCACAACGACCGCGGCACCGGCATCGCTGCCACCGAACTGGGCCTCATGGCCGGCGCCGACCGTGCCGAAGGCTGCCTGTTCGGCAACGGCGAGCGTACCGGTAACGTCGACCTGGTGACCTTGGCACTGAACCTCTACACCCAGGGCATCGACCCGTTGCTGGACTTCTCCGACATCGACGGTGTGCGCAAGGTGGTCGAAGAGTGCAACCAGTTGCCGGTGCACCCACGTCACCCGTATGTGGGCGACCTGGTCCATACCGCGTTCTCCGGCTCGCACCAGGACGCCATCCGCAAGGGGTTCGCCAAGCAGCAGGATGGGGAACTGTGGGAGGTGCCTTACCTGCCGATCGACCCGGCCGACATCGGCCGCAGCTACGAAGCGGTAATCCGCGTCAACAGCCAGTCGGGCAAAGGCGGTATCACCTACCTGCTCGAGCAGGAATATGGCATCAGCCTGCCGCGTCGCATGCAGATCGAATTCAGCCAGGTGGTGCAGGGTGAGACTGACCGCCTGGGTCTGGAAATGACCGCCCAGCAGATCTACAGCCTGCTGCACAAGGAATACCTCCAGGCCAACGCGCCATACGCACTGGTCAGCCATCGCCTGCAGGAAGAAAACGGCCACAGCGCCGTGGAAGTGGAAGTTGCCGGTGAAGGCGAAACCACCCTGCACTGGCGCGGCAAGGGCAACGGCGCCCTGGAAGCACTGGTGGCCGGCCTGCCGATTGCCGTGGAGATCATGGACTACAACGAGCACGCCATTGGCGCTGGCACCAATGCCAAGGCCGCGGCCTACATTGAACTGCGTGTAGCCGGTGGCCGTCCGGTGCATGGCGTGGGTATCGATGAGAACATCACCACGGCCAGCTTCAAGGCCCTGTTCAGCGCGCTGAACCGCTCGCTGAGCCAGCAGGAAGCCAAGGCGGCCTGAAGCCTGGAATGAGGGATGAGAAAGCCCGCATCGTTTGATGCGGGCTTTTTTGTTGGCCTGCACTGGCCCTTTCGCGGGTAAACCCGCTCCTACAACGGCCTGTGTCCAATCACCAATGTGTGTCCACCACCGATCAGGTGTAGGAGCGGGTTTACCCGCGAATACGGAGGCCACGGCAACGGTGAACGGCCAGGGATATTGGCCAGCAGGCCCGGCCCATTCGCCGGTGACCCCGCTCCTACAACGTCCTGTGTCCACCCCCCGGTGTATGTCCACCGCAGATCGGTGCGTAGGAGCGGGTTTACCCGCGAAAGGGCCAGCACAACCACTGCAAATACCCCAGGCAAAAAAAAGGGGCGCCGACCAAGCGCCCCACAAGCCGTAAAGCACACAACAGTTTTCAGTTGGCGTCCAGCAGTGCCATCGCCTCGGCACTGCACGCTTCGATCCGCGCCCAGTCACCGTTCTTGATCCAGCTGCTGTCGAGCATCCAGGTTCCCCCCACGCACATCACGTTTGGCAGTGCCATGTAGTTGCGCACGTTGGCCGGGTTTACACCACCGGTAGGACAAAAACGAATATCGCCGAACGGGCCACCAAAGGCCTTGATCGCCGCTACGCCGCCGCTGATTTCCGCCGGGAACAACTTGAACCGGCGGTAGCCCAGGGCATAGCCCATCATGATTTCGGACGGCGTGCTGATGCCCGGCAACAGCGGGATTTCACTGTCCACGCCAGCCTCGAGAATGTCCTGGGTAATACCTGGGGTAACGACGAACTGCGCGCCCGCAGCTTCAACCGCCGCGAACATGCTGCGGTCGAGCACGGTACCGGCGCCGACACACAGCTCCGGGCGCTGCTCACGCAGCACCTGAATGGCCTTGAGGCCATGCTGTGAGCGCAGGGTCACTTCCAGGGTACGGATACCGCCAGCGGCCAGGGCGTCAGCCAGCGGCAGGATGTCTTCCTCACGAGCAATGGTGATTACCGGCAGGATGCGCGCCTTTTTGCAAATGGCGTCGATCCGCGCGGCTTTATCAGCCATCGAGAGCTTGGGCTGTGGGCGTTCAAGGGTGGTCATGACTGTGGATCCTTGGCTCATGGGCACCAGTAGATGTCCAGGGGGTCGTGAAGAAAAGCGCGAATCGGCATTTCAGTAAGGTCGTTGCCCGCCAGCGCGGCGCGCAGGGTAGCGAGTTTGCTCTGGCCTTGCACAGACAGCGCGATGAAGGCCGCGCTGGCCAGCAGCGAACGGGTCATCGACAGGCGCTGGTGCGGCACGCTTGGCGCCAGCAATGGCAGGCAGCGGCGTGGGCCGGCCGGGTCCAGGCCTGCTTCCAGGTTAGGACTGGCGGGGAACAGCGAGGCGGTATGGCCATCATCGCCCATACCCAGCACCAGCACGTCGATCGGCGGTAGCTCGGCCAAGGCCTGGTCAGCTTTGAGCGCAGCTGCATCAAGGTTCTCCGCCTGCTGGTACAGGCCAACGAAGCGGGCCTTGGCCGCTGCGCCCTTCAACAGGTGGCGAGCCAGCAGGCCGGCATTGCTGTCAGCGTGCTCCACTGGCACCCAGCGCTCATCAGCCAGGCTGACGATGACCTTGGCCCAGTCCAGCTGCTCGCTGGCCAGCTTCTCCAGGAACGGCACCGGGCTGCGGCCGCCAGACAACACCACACAGGCCTGCCCCTTGGCGGCAATCGCGGCGCGCAGGCGCTCAGCCACATCATGAGCCAAGGACACGGACAGTGCCTTGGCATCCGCCAGTTCATGAGCCTTCACGGCCGCTGGCAGTTTCAATTCAGATATCCCCATACCACGCCCTCCCATCGCGTGTGATCAGTGCAATCGAGCTCATCGGCCCCCAGGAGCCCGCCGCGTATGGCTTGGGCGCATCGCCCGCATTACGCCAGCCGGCGATCAACTGGTCGCACCACTTCCAGGCATACTCGATTTCGTCCTTGCGCACGAACAGGTTCTGGTTGCCGCGCATCACTTCGAGCAACAGCCGCTCGTAGGCATCCGGAATTCTTGCACTGCGCCAGGCATCGGAAAAATTCAGCTGCAATGGGCCACTGCGCAGTTGCATGCCCTTGTCCAGGCCCTGCTCCTTGGTCATCACCCGTAAAGAAATGCCTTCGTCCGGTTGCAGGCGGATGATCAGCTTGTTACCGATCTGCAAACGCTGTTCCGGGGCGAAGATGTAATGCGGCGTTTCCTTGAAGTGAATGACGATCTGCGACAGTTTTTGCGGCATGCGCTTGCCGGTTCGCAGGTAGAACGGCACGCCCGACCAGCGCCAGTTACGGATGTCGGCGCGCAGGGCGACGAAGGTTTCGGTGTCGCTCTGGGCGTTGGCGTTGTCTTCTTCCAGGTAACCAGGTACCGGCTTGCCTTCGCTGTAGCCGGCAATGTACTGGCCGCGCACCACACTGGTGCTCAAACCGTCACCAGTGATCGGTGCCAGGGCTTTAAGCACTTTCACCTTCTCGTCGCGGATGGCATCGGCGGACAGTTCGCTGGGCGGGTCCATGGCGATCAGGCACAGCAACTGCAGCAGGTGGTTCTGGATCATGTCGCGCAGTTGGCCGGCCTTGTCGAAATAACCCCAACGGCCCTCGATACCGACCTTTTCCGCGACGGTAATCTCCACATGGGAGATGGAGTTCTGGTTCCACTGGGTTTCGAACAGGCTATTGGCGAAGCGCAGGGCAATCAGGTTCTGCACCGTCTCTTTGCCCAGGTAGTGGTCAATGCGGTAAACCCGGCTTTCAGGGAAAAACCGCGCAACGGCATCGTTGACCCGGCGCGACGACTCCAGGTCGTGGCCAATCGGTTTCTCGAGCACTACCCGGGTGCGCGCAGCCAGCCCGACCTTGTCGAGGTTTTCGCAGATGGCCCCATACACCGCCGCCGCCGTGGCGAAGTAGGCAATCAGCGGCAGCTCGCCCGGCAGTTGCTCGGCCAGGGCCTGATAGCCCTCGGGCTGAAGGAAGTCCAGATGCTGGTAATTCAGGCGGGCGAGGAAGCGACCCAGCGCGGCAGGCTCGATATCTGCCTCGGGCACGTGCCGGCGCAGGTGGGCTTCGATGCTGTCCAGGTGCTCCTGCGCACTGCCGACCTCACGGGCGAGGGCCAGCAGGCGAGTGTCCGGGTGCAACAGGTTGGCCCGGTCGAGCTGGTAGAGCGCAGGAAACAGCTTGCGCAATGCCAGGTCGCCGAGGGCGCCAAACAGGGCAAAGGTGCAAGGTTCGACACTGATTGCAGCCATGATGTTGGTTCTTTCCTAAAGTTGGTCTAGGAATACCGCTTTCACACACGGTTTTCAAGGGATAATGTAGTAAAAACCACAACATTACACACAAGTGTTACAGACAAGTGGTGCGCCAACCGCACCGACAGTACGATAGACGACCGTGCAAAAAGCCTGCTGCTCCCACAGCCGGCTGTCTTCCCGACCCAAGGACACACCCATGGACCGCGTGCGAAACCTCCTGGAACAGATCCAGGGCCGCCTCGACGAGCTGAACAAGGCCGAACGCAAAGTCGCCGAAGTCATCCTGCTCAACCCGCAACAAGCCACCCGTTTCAGCATCGCTGCGCTGGCCCAGGCGGCCAAGGTCAGCGAACCGACCGTCAACCGCTTCTGCCGCTCGTTCGGCGTCAGCGGCTACCCCGAGCTCAAGCTGCAACTGGCGCAGAGCCTGGCCAGTGGTGCTGCGTATGTCAGCCGCGCAGTGGAGGCCGACGATGACCCGGCCGCCTATACCCAGAAGATCTTCGCCAGCGCCATCGCCTCGCTTGACAGCGCCTGCCAGCAACTGGACCCGCAACAGGTCAGCCGCGCTGTGGACATGATGATCCAGGCCCGGCAGATCCACTTCTTCGGCCTCGGTGCCTCGGCCCCGGTGGCCCTGGATGCGCAGCACAAGTTCTTCCGCTTCAACCTGGCCGTGTCGGCCCACGCCGATGTGCTGATGCAGCGCATGCTGGCCTCGGTCGCCCACACCGGCGATCTGTTCGTGATCATTTCCTACACCGGGCGCACCCGCGAACTGGTCGAAGTGGCGCGCCTGGCACGTGAAAACGGCGCTTCGGTGCTGGGCCTCACCGCCGCAGGCTCGCCACTGGCCAATGCCTGCAGCCTGAGCCTGCACATTCCGCTGCCGGAAGATACCGACATCTACATGCCAATGACCTCGCGGATCATCCAGCTGACCGTGCTCGATGTACTGGCCACCGGCATGACCTTGCGCCGCGGCGTGGACTTCCAGCCTCACCTGCGCAAGATCAAGGAAAGCCTCAACGCCAGCCGCTACCCGATCGAGGACGACGAACTCAACTGAGCCGGTGCGCCTGCAAACGCAGGTGCGCACGCTGCCCAGGCGCCAGGCTCAGGCCTTCACCACTGCCGCTGGTCGCCTCGACGCAGACAAAACGCTGCGACTCGCGGCCAGTCACCCCCATCAGCGGGCGATTGCCAGGGTGCCAGACCACGGTGTCGTCGCTGTCACCGGTGTCGATGCACAGCTCGCGCTGCCAGGCCGGGTCCTGCAATTGCACCCGTGGCGTACCGGGGTAGACCTTCTGGCAGCCGCCCTTGAGCTTCAGCGCGCCATCTTCACGGCAAGCCTGACGGTTGAGGCGGTCGTAACCCTCGATTTCTTCCAGACCAGACAGCGCTATCTCGGACACGTCACTGATGCGCCAGTACGCCAGCAGTGCATGGCTCAACTGGCAGGGTTCGCTGTCCTGATGCTCGGTGCTCAGGCTCAGTTCCATGCGGCTACCCAGCCGGGCGTGCAGGTCGACCTGCCAGTCGCACAGGTCCAGCCGCCATTTCAGGGTCACGCCCTCCTCGTCCTCACGGCTGTCCACCAGCTTCCAGTCCAGCAGCCGCGCCCAACCGTGGGCCGGCCACAGGTCTTCGCTGGGATGACGGCCATACCAGGGCCAGCACACCGGCACACCCCCCCGGATCGCCCCAACCTGCGGCCACTGTTCGGCGCACCACAGCCACGGCCGTTCACCCGCTGGTTGAAAGTGCAACAACTGCGCGCCCTGGCGGCTGAACACCGCCTGGCAACGGGGGTGATCGATGATCAGGACATCGCGCTGCTGATAACGCTCCCACTCGAATGTCGGCCGGGGCCGCTGCGAGGAAAAGAAGCGATGGAGCGGATGTTCGGGCATGGTTCAGAGCTCTTGTTGTTTGAGATAGCGCTGTCTCGGCCTATCCCCAACACCCACTGCAGACCAGTGGGTGCCGGGAACCGAAAATGGATTGGCGTAAATTTACAACAAGTTGCCTCAGAATGACGACTGAATCTTCAAGCCAGCGACCAGCGCGTTATCCACCTCGTCCACCCCGCCAGGGCTCTTGATGTACTGCAGGTTGGGCCTCACGGTCAGCCAGTTGGTGACGTGGAAGCCGTAGTAGAGCTCTGCGTTGTATTCGGTACGCTGCAGCGGTACGAAACCAGGGTTGTCGTAATCGTTGATGCCGCTCTGTGCGTTGAGCAGTTCGGCGCGCTTCTTCACGTCGTCATTCACATGAATTCGCGCCACGCCGAAGCCGATATCATCCTTGGGCCGAGCGTCGAAAGCGCCTTTGTAGACCAGCCCCACCTGCTGGTAGTTGTCGACCACGTTGGTGGCCTTGTCGTGCACGGTGAAGTTGGCGAACAGGCTGAGGCCCCGGTTGACGTCGCCGCCATGGGCAGTGACCTGCTGCTGCGCCACCACCCACCATCCGTGCTTGCTGGAATGCGACTTGAAGGCCTCATCGGTCAGCGCCTGCGGGTTGCCGTTGACGTCGTCGTACACATCGTCAGCCTTGGCCGTGCTGTAGTAGTAACCCAGGCGGTACTCGCCCGGCAGGCCATTGACCTTGGGCGACCACACCGCTTCCACCGGCAGGATCGCACCCTTGGTACCGCTACCGCTCAGCTTGAAGCCGTTGCCGGTTTCCAGGTTGGAGGGGTTCTGCTCGAAGGCCCCGACCTGCACGAAGAACGCCGGGGTGATGTTGTACTTCACCCGCAGCGCCCACTGGCTGACCGGCCAGTTGTACCAGATGCCGCCCACCCAGTTGCCCACCTGCGAGCCGCAGAAGGCCAGGTTCTGGAAGTCGCAAGGGAAGCTGTTGAAGTCCTCCCCCTCGCCAAAACGGCCAAATTTCACGTCCAGCGCGCCGTCAAAGTACTTCTGCTTGATCCACATCTGGGTCAGTCGCCAGGTCTGGCCACGGCCCCACACCTCCTGCACCGAGCTGAACTGCCCGGCGCGCGGGTCGCTGATGCGGTCGTTGGACAGGTTGCGACCGCTTCGCTCGGTGATTGCCAGCTTGAACTCGGCATCATGCCAGCCCAGTATCTTCTGCAAGTCCAGATGCGCGCCGAGGGCGAACTGGTCGCTGTAGCGTGCCGTCTTGTCGTCGTTGTAGCCGCCATGCAGGTTGCCAGCCACCTCACCCACATAATCGAGGGTGAAGTCATAGCCCTTGTCCAGCAGCTCGGTCCGGGTGCCGCCCCAGTCGCCGGTCATCCATTTGGATTCGCTGGAAAAAGCCTCGGCAGCCTGTGTACCGCTGCTGCCTACAATTGCAAGCAGGGCCAGCGATCCCAGTGTCTTGATGCGTTTGCGCTGTTCCATCCCTTTGCGTCCTCTTTTTCTTATTGATGGTGTAGACGATTCAACGGCCTTTGAAGTGAGCCACGTTGTCCTTTGCGGTTGCGCCAGTACCGGCCAGGTGCAGGCGCTCGCCATTGGCAGCGTCGAACAGCAGCACCCGGGCCGGGTCGAATTGCAGGTTGAGGGTGTCACCCACCCGGCACGCCACATCTGGCGCCAGGCGGCAGCACACCTTGGTCTGGTTGAGCGTGACGAACACCAGCAGGTCCGGCCCGGTGGGCTCTGTGACCTGCACCTCGGCGCGGATAGCCGGCAAACCATTGCCGTCAGCAGCGCCCAGGGCAATCTGCTCAGGGCGGATGCCGAGGATGATCTCGCGCCCCTCAAGCGCGTCAGCAGCCCCCCCCAAGGGCAGCTCGCAGCGCGCCTGGCCGCTGTCGAGCAACGCCAGCAAGCGGCCGTCCTGCCTGGCCAGACGCACCGGAATGAAGTTCATTGGTGGCGAACCGATAAAGCTGGCCACGAACTGGTTGGCCGGGTCGTTGTAGATCTGCTGCGGGGTGCCGAACTGCTGGATGATGCCGTCCTTCATCACCGCCACCTTGTCGCCCAGGGTCATGGCCTCGATCTGGTCATGGGTGACGTACACCGTGGTGGTCTTCAGGCGCTGGTGCATCAACTTCATTTCGGTGCGCATTTCGACCCGCAGCTTGGCATCGAGGTTGGACAGGGGTTCATCGAACAGGTAGATCTTGGGTCGCCGCGCCAGTGCCCGGCCCATGGCCACGCGCTGCTGCTGGCCGCCGGACAGCTGCGCCGGCTTGCGCGCCAGCAAGTGTTCGATCTGCAGCAACTTGGCCACCCGCGCCACTTCCTCATCGATGGCGGCCTGGGGCAGCTTGCGGATCTTCAGGCCGAATTCGATGTTCTCGCGCACGCTCATGGTGGGGTACAGCGCATAGGACTGGAACACCATGGCGATATCGCGGTCCTTGGGGCTCATGCCACTGACGTCCTGCTCGTCAATGAGGATGGCGCCGCCGGTGATCTGCTCCAGGCCGGCGATACAGTTCATCAAGGTCGACTTGCCGCAGCCCGACGGGCCCACCAGGATCAGGAACTCGCCATCCTTGATCGACAGCTGGATGTCCTTGAGGGTATCCGGCAGGCCGCTGCCGTAGGTCTTGTTCACATTGCGAAGTTCGAGCGTTGCCATGGCTTACCCCTTGACCGCGCCGGCCGTCAGCCCGCGCACGAAATATTTGCCTGCCACCACGTAGACCAGCAGGGTTGGCAGGCCAGCGATCATCGCTGCCGCCATATCGACGTTGTATTCCTTGGCCCCGGTGCTGGTATTGACCAGATTGTTCAGGGCTACGGTAATCGGTTGCGAGTCGCCGCTGGAGAACACCACGCCGAACAGGAAGTCGTTCCAAATCTGGGTGAACTGCCAGATCAGGCAGACCATGATGATCGGCGTGGACATCGGCAGGATGATGCGGCGGAAGATGGTGAAGAACCCGGCGCCGTCCAACCGTGCGGCCTTGACCAATGCGTCGGGGATGCTCACGTAGAAGTTGCGGAAGAACAGCGTGGTGAAGGCCAGGCCGTAGACCACATGCACCAGCACCAGGCCACCGGTGGTGCTGGCCAGGCCAAGCTTGCCGAGGGTGAACGAGGCCGGCAGCAGCACAGTCTGGAACGGCAGGAAACAGCCGAACAGCAGCAGGCCGAAGAACAGTTGCGAACCTCGGAAGCGCCACATCGACAGCACATAGCCGTTCAGTGCACCAATCGCGGTGGAGATCAGCACCGCGGGCACGGTGATCATGATCGAGTTCCAGAAGTAACCGCTGACCGCTCCCCAGGCCTTGACCCAGCCTATGCCGGTAATCACTGCAGGCCAGCTCAGCAGGTTGCCGGTGCTGATGTCTTCGGGGGTCTTGAAGCTGGTCAGCAGCATCACCACCAGCGGTACCAGATACAGCAGCACGGCGATCAGCAACATGGCATGGATGGCCATGCGGCTGAGGCTGAGCACCGGCTTGTCGACAGGACTATGCATGGCGTTTGCTCCGCAGCTCCGAGTACAGGTAAGGCACGAGGATCGCCAGGATTGCCCCGAGCATCAGGATGGCGCTGGCCGAGCCCATGCCCATCTGGCCGCGGCTGAAGGTGAACGAGTACATGAACATTGCCGGCAGGTCGGAGGAGTAACCCGGGCCGCCGGCCGTCATTGCCGCCACCAGGTCGAAGCTCTTGATGGCAATGTGCGAGAGGATCATCAGTGCACTGAAGAAGACCGGGCGCAGGCTGGGCAGCACCACGGTCCAGTAGATACGCGGCAGGCTGGCACCATCCATCTGCGCAGCGCGGATGATCGACGGGTCAACGCCACGCAAGCCGGCAAGGAACATGGCCATGATGAAGCCCGAAGCCTGCCACACGGCCGCGATCACCAGGCAATACACCACCCGGTCGGGATCGATCAGCCAGTCCAGGCGAAAACCCTCCCAGCCCCAGTCGCGCAGCAGCTTGTCCAGGCCCATGCCGGGGTTGAGCAGCCACTTCCAGGCCGTGCCGGTGACGATCATCGACAGTGCCATGGGGTACAGGTAGATAGTGCGGATGAAGCCCTCGCGACGGATGCGCTGGTCGAGCAACACTGCCAGCAACACACCGATGGCCAGGCTGATGGCGATGAACAGGCCGCCGAACAGAAGCAGGTTCTTGCTCGCCACCCACCAGCGGTCGTTGTCGAACAGACGGGCGTATTGCGCAAGGCCCGCCCACTTGTAGGTAGGCAGAAAGGTCGAGGTGGTGAAGGACAGCACGAAGGTCCAGAGGATGTAGCCGTAGAAACCCACCAGGACGATGAACATGCTGGGTGCCAGCACCAGCTTGGGCAGCCAGCGCTGAAGCGCGTCCAGGGGTGAGGCCCGCAGTTGGGCGGTGGTCGTAGTCATGTCTTGGATCCCGAGGTAGTGGCGGTGCTACGCACCGCTTCGCGGGCAAGCCCGCTCCCACAGGTCCGGCGTCATGACCAGGAACAGTGGTGAGCAGGGCCCATCTGGGAGCGGGCGTGCCCGCGAACAGCCGTTACTGGGCAGCCTTGATCGCCGCCGCCAGCTTCTTCGCCGCATCGGCCGGGTCGGCCTTGGGGTCGTTGATGTAGTTGGTCACCACATCGAAGAACGCGCCCTGCACGGCCAGCGTGGTGGCCATGTTGTGCGCCATGCTCGGTTGCAGGCCGCCGGTCTTGGCATCGGCAAGGAAGTCCTTGGCGGAGGTTTGCGCGCAGGCATCAAAACCGTGCTTGCCCATGTCGGCGAGCATGTCGTTACGCACCGGGATCGACCCTTTGTTGGTGCTGAAGACCTTCTGGAAGTCCTCCCCCAGCACTTTGCGCGCGATGTCCTGCTGCCCGGCAGAGGTGCCGGCGTTGTTCTGTTTGAACACCACCAGCGAGTCGATGTTGTACAGGAAGGCCTTGTCGGTACCGGGGAACGGCACGCACTGGTAATCCTTGCCGGCGGTTTTCTTCGCCAGGGTCCATTCGCTCTTGGCCCAGTCGCCCATGATCTGCATGCCGGCCTTGCCGTTGATGACCTTGGCGGCTTCCAGGTTCCAGTCCTGGCCCTTGCCGTCCGGGTCCATGTAGGTGGCGACCTTCTTCAGCTCGGTCAGCGCCTTGACCATCTGCGGCCCGGTCAGCGTTGCGCTGTCGAGGTCGACCATGGCCTTCTTGTAGCCGTCGGCGCCCATCACTGCCAGCACCACGCTTTCGAACACGGTGCTGTCCTGCCACGGCTGGCCACCATGAGCCAGCGGGATGAAGCCGGCCGCCTTGAGCTTGTCGGCGGCGGCGTAGAATTCGTCGAGGGTGGTAGGCGCCTTGTCGATGCCGGCTTTTTTGAACACCTCGGGGTTGATCCACAACCAGTTGATGCGGTGGATGTTCACCGGTACGGCAACGTAGTCACCGTCGTACTTCACGGTGTCGGCCACTTTCTTGTCGAGCAGCGAGTCCCACTTTTCGGCCTTGGCCACATCCTTGAGCACATCGGCGTCGAGCAAGCCGGTGGCCGCCCAGTCCTGGATGTCGGGGCCTTTGATCTGCGCGACACCGGGCGGGTTGCCTGCGACGGCGCGGCTTTTCAGCACGGTCATGGCCGTGGCACCACCACCACCGGCAACAGCGCCGTCCTTCCAGGTGAAGCCGTCTTTCTCGACCTGCGCCTTGAGCACATCGACCGCCGCCTTTTCACCGCCAGAGGTCCACCAGTGCACGACCTCGACACTGCCTTTGGATTCGGCAGCCGAAGCCCCCAAAGGAAGTAAAGAAGCCAGAGAGATTGCGGCAGCGAGACGGAGCGTGGAATTCATCGGAGCACCTTTCTTGTTGTTATGCCGTGCAAGTCGATCGCTTGCGTAGCATGAAGTCTAAACAGCGTGCCCGCCTCGTCAGGTAACGAAGCGATGCGTGAATGTCATCATCTGGTTACATAGCTGGAGCTGGCCAGGTTGCTGGCCAGGCTGGGTGCCAGCGGCAAGCCTGGCAGCAGCAGCGCCTGGTAGGCGTGGTAGAGGTCGGGCTTGCCCGGCCAGATGGTCCCCGCTGGCCGGTTGCGGGCATCGAGTTCGTGGTGCCAGCTGCCAGCGACAGGGTCGATGAAATGGTTGGCGATAAAGTCCCAGCAGTTGCGGTACCACTGCTCGTACTGGGCTTCGCCGGTGCGCTGCAACAAGGCTGCTGCGGCGGCGCAAGCTTCGGCGTGCACCCAGTGCAGGCGTGCATGCACCACCGGGCGATTGGCCCAGTCCAGGGTGTAGACGAAACCTGCAGCGCCATCGACGTTCCAGGCATGCTGGCAGGCGGCATCGAACAATCTGCAGGCACTGTCTGGAAGCCACTGCGGGGCGAGCAACCCGGCCCGTTGCAGGCTGGCCTCCAGGTGCAACAGTAGCCGTGCCCATTCCATGGCATGCCCGGGCGTAGTGCCATAGGGCCGGAAGTGGTCAGCGGGGTGCTCGCGGTTGTAATCCGGCAGCGGCTGCCAATGGGCGTCAAAATGTTCGATGACCCGATAACCGTTGGCGGCGGCATGGGTATGGATAATGCGCTCAGCAATGCGCAAGGCGCGTTGCAGCCAAAGGCTGTTGCCGGTGGCATCGGCCAGGGCCAGGAAGGCCTCGGTCGCGTGCATGTTGCTGTTGGCGCCACGGTACGGCTCAGGCAGTTGCCATGCGCGAGAGAAGGTCTCTCGAAGGGCACCCTTGGCTTCGCTCCAGAAGTGCGTTTCGAGCACCTCGGTTGCATCGGCCAGCAACAGCTGGGCATCGGCTGCACCGGCCACCACTGCAGAGCTGGCGGCAAGGGCGACGAAGGCATGCAGGTAGGCAGCCTTGCCGCTGTCTTCCTGGCCGCCGGGGTGGGCGAACCAGCCACCGTAGCTGGCGTCCTGCATGGCCCCACGCAGGGCGGCCACACCGTGTTCGGCATAGGCCAGGCTGCCGGGAATGCCCTGCAGATGGGCCAGGGCGAAGCAGTGGGTCATTCGCGCGGTATTCATGGTTTCGGCGCAGGCGCCGGGAGTGAGCTGGCCTTTGGCATCCAGGTTGCCGAAGCCGTCGGGCAGTTTCGCGGCTTTGGCGAATGCCAGCAGGCGCTGCGCTTCGGCCAGGCGCCAGGCGGCGTGGGCCGGGGCATTGAGCCAGCTGTGAGCGGACAGGTTGAGGGAAATCATGGGCCAGCTTGATCCTTGCCAGTCGTTTGCGAATTCTAGCCAGCGGGGTCATGGCGGATGTCACGAAGGACGACGGGATTGTCACCGGGCAGTGACATTTTGGGTGCCTGTGCGGGCCTCTTCGCGGGTGAACCCGCTCCTACGACGTAAACCTGACTCGGTCGTTGCAGGAGCGGGTTCACCCGCGAAGAGGCCCGCACAGGCACCCCAAAAACTCAATCCATACCCCGCGGCAGATACAGGGTCACCCGCAGCCCGCCCTCACGCAGGTTCAGCAAGCTCACCTCGCCCCCATGGCTATGGGCGATGTTGCGCGCAATGCCCAACCCCAGCCCATAGCCCTGCTGCTGCCCGGCCAGACGGAAATGCGGCTCGAACACCTGTTCCAGCTGCTGTTGCGGCACCCCGGGCCCCTGGTCATCCACCTGCAGCACAAAGCCCTCTGCCCCGTCGATGATGCGCAGCCGCGCCCGTTCGCCGTACTTGATGGCGTTGTCGATCAGGTTGCCGATGCAGCGACGCAACGCCAGCGGCTTGCCCGGGTAAGGCGCCAGCGCCTGGCCCTCGACGGTGATGCGACCATCGCCCAGGTAAGGCTCGGCCAGAATCTCCAGCACCTGGTTAAGGTCGACCGGCTCGATGTTTTCGTGGATGTCGGTGTCCTTTACACACTGCAAGGCGCCTTTGACCAGCAACTCCAGCTCGTCCAGGTCCTGGCTGAACTTGGCCTGCAGGCGCTCGTCCTCCAGCAGTTCGACGCGCAGGCGCAGGCGCGTGATCGGCGTGCGCAGGTCGTGGGAAATGGCGCTGAACAGCTGGCTGCGTTCGGTCAGGTAACGGCTGATACGCTCGCGCATGCTGTTGAATGCCCGACTCACCTCGACCACTTCGCTGCCGCCAGCTTCAGCCACTGGCGCCACATCGGCACCCAGCGACATCTCTCGGGCGGCCCGCGCCAGGCGCTTCAGTGGCCAGCTTTGCCAATGCACCAGCAAGCCGATGAACAGCAACAGCAAGGCCGTGGTCAGCACGATGAAGCCGATCTGCTGGCGCGGCAGGCGTTCGGCTTCCAGCCCCGTGTACGGTTCGGGCAACAGTGAGGCGATGTACAACCATTCGCCCTCGCCCAAGCGGATCTGCGTGACCAGTACCGGGGGTTTCAGCGGCTCCAGGGTCAGCGAATAATGGGCCCATGAGCGCGGCAGCTCGTCGAGTTTGAGGCCGCTGTTGAAGATGCGCAGGTCGTCAGGCCCGACAAACTCCACGGAAATTTCCATCTGCGAACCCAGGCGCTCGTGCAGCACCTGCTGGAATTCATCGATCACCGCCTGCTTGCGAGGGGTGACGGGCAGTGCCTGCATGTCCAGCGGCGTGGCGTTGAGCGACACGAAGAAACGCGTGCCACCCATGCTGCGCAATTGGTCGAGCACCAGCGGCCGATAGGCCACCGGCAGCGAGCGGAAGTAACTGACGCTGGCACTCATGGAATGGGCCAGGCTGCTGGCGCTGGCACGCAGCCCCTGAAGCTGGCTGGCCCGCAGCTGGGACACCCAGATGATGCTGGACAACCCCTGGGCCAGCAGGACAACCAGCAAGGTCAGCAGCAGCATGCGCCCCAGCAAGGAGCGCGGCAGCAGGCGCCAGCGCCGCTCAGGGCGCACAGCAGACATGCGCCGCCAACAAGTAGCCACTGCCACGCACGGTGCGGATCAGCCGGGGAGGTTTGTCGGTATCGCGCAGGCGCTGGCGCAGACGGCTGACCGCCATGTCGACGATACGGTCCAGCGGCATCGGTTCGCGGCCACGGGTGGCGTTGCCGATGGTGTCGCGGTCGAGGATTTGCTGCGGGTGATCGAGGAACAGTTTGAGCAGGGCAAAGTCGGCGCCAGAGAGGATCACCTCCTCTCCATCACGGTGGAACAGGCGGTGGCTGACCGTGTCCAGGCGCCAGTCGTCGAAGGCCAATACGGCACTGCCCGGCGCCGCCTGGCCGAACTCGGAGCGGCGCAACAAAGCCTTGATTCGCGCTTGCAATTCGCGGGGGCTGAACGGCTTGCCCAGATAGTCGTCAGCGCCCAGCTCCAGGCCGATGACCCGGTCGGCCTCGTCGGAGCTGGCGGTGAGCATGATGATAGGTACGCGCGCCTGGCGTGGGTGCTGGCGTACCCAGCGGCACAAGCTGAAGCCGTCTTCGTCGGGCAACATGACGTCAAGAATGACCAGGTCGCAGGGCGTGGTTTCCAGCGCGTGGCGAAAGCCCTTGCCGTCAGCCTCGGCATGTACCTGGAAGCCGGAGCGGCTCAGGTAGGTTTGCAGCAGTTCACGGATTTCCTGGTCGTCGTCGACCATCAGGATCGATTTGCCGGCAGTGCTCAAGGTGGTCCTTCCTCTTGTTGATTGCAGGTCTTTTTGCCTGCTGTCGGGTAGTGCCATTGGCGCCGCAAAGCGGCTCCATCAGTGATCCAACGCCTGCTGCAACGCTACCCCTGCCCCCTCCAATCCGGAAAATTCCGCCGTCACCAGCCACACCGGCACCCCGGTAAAATAGCCACTCATACACCCCTTGTCGGCAAAACTCGCGGCAAACCCGCTACGCAGGAACAGCTCGGCAAAGCGCGGAATCACACCGCCCACAATATAGACCCCGCCTCGCGCGCCCAGCGTCAGCACATTGTTACCCGCCACTCGCCCAAGGAAACGACAGAACTGCTCGACCACCGCCAGCGCCCGTGGCTCACCGCCCAGTGCGGCATCGGTGATATGCGCCGGGGTCTTGTGCCTGGGCGTGTCGCCGTCCAGCGCACAGATCGCCTGGTACAGCCGCACCAGGCCACCCCCACTGAGCACGGCCTCGGCGCTGACATGGCCGATCTGACTGTGGATCTGCTGGTGGATTGCCGCTTCGCGAGCATTGCCTACCGGCAAGTCAACATGCCCGCCTTCACCCGGCAGGGCCTTCCAGTGCTGTTCGCCCAGACGCAGCAGCGAGCCCACACCCAGGCCAGTACCTGGCCCGATCACCAGTGCCGGCCTCGAGGGGTCGGCCTGGCCGGGGCACACCTCGCGGAACTCGCCTTCGCGCAGACGCGTCATGCCCAGCGCCATCGCGGTGAAATCATTGATCAGCAACAGTCGCTCGACCTGCAAGGTCTTGCAAAATGCCGTGCGGCTCAGGCGCCAGTGGTTGTTGGTGAAGCGAAATTCATCGCCATCGACCGGGCCGGCCACCGCCAGGCACACCGCCGCCAGGCCACCGCGGGCGATACCTTGGCTTTCCAGGTAGGCCTCGATGGCCTGCTCGGGGTTGGTGTAGTCCGCGGTGGCGAAAACATTTACTTCATGCAGCTGGTTGTCACGCCACAACGCAAAACGGGCATTGGTGCCGCCAATATCACCAACCAGCAGGTGCTTCATTTGAGGTGCTCCAGGGCCGAGGTAAAGGCACTGGCGCCCTGCTCTGCCGGGCTGAACGCCATGCGCATGAAGCCGAACAGCTCGCGCCCACACCCCAGGTCGTTGCCCTGGGGGGCTGGCGGCAGCTCACGGCTGGCCAGTTCTTCGGCCGACACCATGATCCGCAACGTGCCTTCGACTCCGTCGACCCGCACGATATCACCATCGCGCACCCGCGCCAGCGGGCCGCCGTCGTAAGCCTCCGGGCAAACGTGGATGGCCGCGGGGATCTTGCCCGAGGCACCGGACATACGCCCGTCGGTAACCAGCGCCACCTTGTAGCCACGGTCCTGCAATACACCGAGGAACGGGGTGAGTTTGTGCAGTTCCGGCATGCCATTGCAACGCGGACCCTGGAAGCGCACCACCGCGACAAAGTCACGCTCCAGCTCACCGGCCTTGAACGCGTCGGCCAGCGACTGCTGGTCCTGGAACACCCGCGCCGGGGCCTCGACCACCTGGTGCTCGGGGGCAACGGCAGACACTTTCATCACGCCACGGCCCAGGTTGCCCTCCATCACACGCAGGCCGCCTTCGGCCGAGAATGGTCGCGACACCGGGCGCAGGATGCTTTCGTCCAGGCTGTGTTGCGGCCCTTCGCGCCACACCAGCTTGCCATTGTCGAGGAAGGGTTCCTGGGTGTAGCGGCGCAGGCCATGGCCGGCCACGGTGTTCACATCTTCGTGCAGCAGGCCGGCATCGAGCAGTTCACGAATCAGGAAGGCCATGCCGCCGGCAGCCTGGAAGTGGTTGATGTCGGCCTTGCCGTTGGGGTACACGTGCGACAGGGTCGGCACCACTTCGGAGAGGTCGGCCATGTCCTGCCAGGTCAGCTGGATACCGGCAGCCTGGGCAATCGCCGGGATGTGCAGGGTGTGGTTGGTCGAGCCGCCAGTCGCGTGCAGCGCGACGATGGAATTGACCAGCGCCTTCTCGTCGACGATTTCGCCCAGCGGCATGAAGCTGCCGCTGGCCTTGGTCATGCGCGTCACCTGCTGCGCAGCCTCGGCGGTGAGTGCGTCACGCAGCGGCGTGTACGGGTTGACGAACGAGGCGCCCGGCAGGTGCAGCCCCATCACTTCCATCACCAGTTGGTTGGTGTTGGCGGTGCCGTAGAAGGTGCAGGTGCCGGGGCTGTGGTAGGAATTCATCTCGGACTCCAACAGCTCTTCGCGGCTGGCCTTGCCTTCGGCATAGCGCTGGCGCACATCGGCCTTCTGCTTGTTGGAGATGCCGGAAACCATAGGCCCACCCGGGACGAAGATGGTCGGCAGGTGGCCAAAGCGCAGCGCGCCCATCATCAGCCCGGGGACGATCTTGTCGCAGATGCCCAGCATGAGTGCTGCGTCGAACATGTTGTGCGACAGCGCTACCGCCGTGGACATCGCGATCACTTCACGGCTGGCGATCGCCAGCTCCATGCCCGGCTCGCCCTGGGTCACCCCGTCGCACATGGCCGGCACGCCACCGGCGAACTGGCCGACCGAGCCGACCTCGCGCAGGGCCTGCTTGATCTGCTCGGGGAAGTGCAAGTAAGGCTGGTGGGCAGACAACATGTCGTTGTAGGCCGAGACGATGGCCACGTTGGCCGCGTTCATCAGGCGCAGAGTCTGCTTGTCTTCGCTGCCGCAACCGGCCACGCCGTGGGCGAAGTTGGCGCACTGCAGGCTGGCACGCATGGGGCCTTCACTGGCCGCACCGCGAATCAGTTGCAGGTAGCGTTCGCGGGTGGCGCGGCTGCGTTCGACCAGCCGCTGGGTGACCTCAAGGATGCGCGGATGCATGTACTGGACTCCAGGCTAATTGTAAGGGCGGTTTACCGGGCATTTCCCCTCCAAACGATTGCGGCCTAGGCTCATGGTTAGGAGCCCGCTGCATCGGTGGAGGCACGTTGCCCAACCACTCGTTGTATATTTAAACAAAATACTGCCACTAAAAAGGCTTGTTTTCTATCAGCCAGTGAATAATCTTGTAATTCCAACAACAAAACCGTTTCAGTGAAGCTCCTTTGTGCCACAGGTTTCACTCGAACTGCCAGAGGTACTGCCATGACCCTTCGCATCGCCATCAATGGATTCGGCCGAATCGGGCGCAACGTCCTGCGCGCACTGTATACCCAAGGCTACCGCCAGGACCTGCAGGTCGTCGCCATCAACGACCTGGGCGACAGCACCATGAATGCCCACCTGCTCAAGTACGACAGTGTCCACGGCATATTCGACGCGACCGTCGAGGCCGACCACGAAAGCCTGACGGTCAACGGTGACCGTATCGCGGTCAGTGCCATTCGCAATCCGGCCGAACTGCCCTGGAAGGCCGAGGCGATCGACGTGGTGTTCGAGTGCACCGGGCTGTTCACCGACCGCGCCAAAGCCGCTGCGCACCTGGCTGCCGGGGCGGGCAAGGTGATTGTCTCGGCTCCGGCCAAGGGTGCCGATGCCACTGTGGTGTACGGGGTCAACCACGACATCCTGCGGGCCTCGCACCAGGTCATTTCCAATGCTTCCTGCACCACCAACTGCCTGGCGCCGATCGCCCAGGTGCTGCACCGGGAGTTCGGCATCGAGCAAGGCCTGATGACCACCATTCACGCCTACACCAACGACCAGGTGCTGACTGACGTTTACCACAGCGACCCGTACCGTGCGCGTTCAGCCACCCAGTCGATGATCCCGAGCAAGACCGGTGCCGCCGAGGCCGTGGGCCTGGTGCTGCCGGAGCTGGCCGGCAAGCTGACCGGCATGGCGGTGCGGGTGCCCGTCATCAACGTGTCGTTGGTGGACCTCACCGTCAACCTCAAGCGCGAGGCCACGGCCGAGCAGGTCAACCAGCTGTTCCTCGAGGCCAGCAAGCATTCCAAGGTATTGGGCTACAACGCCCTGCCATTGGTTTCCTGCGATTTCAACCACAACCCGCTGTCGTCGATCTTCGATGCCAACCATACCCGGGCCAACGGGCGGATGCTCAAGGTGCTGGCCTGGTATGACAACGAGTGGGGGTTCAGCAACCGGATGCTGGATAACTGCCTGGCGCTGCACCGGGCTGGCTGACGCGACCCGTGTGGGGGCAACTGCCCTGCTCAATTTCTAAAAGCTGGCGCGATCCCTGTGGGAGCGGCCTTGCGTCGCGATAGGGCCGTGCAGCGGCCCCAGGATCTCCGCATCATGCATAGATTGCTGGGGCCGCTTTGCGGCCCTATCGCGACACAAGGCCGCTCCGACAAGGGTTGCTCAGGCCTCGTGGCAAACGTGGTCGTCGACCAAGGTATAACGCACCGTGACCGATGAATGGTTGGGGCAGGCTCAAGGTTGCAGGCCGCTCCCACAAAAAAGCACACGGCATCCCGCGACTACAATCTTTACCTTTTCCTGATAATTCCACACTTGACCTGCAGCACGGATGATAAGCATTATCATTAACCTTTCGTCGGCCAGGTCCCCCCGTGAGTCAGTCCCGGTTCAATTCCGTCTTCCTCGTTCAGCGCCTCACCCTGCTGCGTACCCTGCAGCGCATGGTCGGTAACCCCAGCACGGCCGAAGACCTGCTGCAGGAAACCTACCTGCGGGTGTCCCGCGCGCTGGGCGAGCGGCCCATAGAGCACATCGAGCCGTTTGTGTTTCAGACCGCGCGCAACCTGGCGTTGGACCACCTGCGTGCACGCCGGGTGCAGGCACGCATGCTGGTCGACGACGTGCCCGACGAAGTGCTGCACAGTGTCGCCGCGCCCGCCACCAGCAGCGAGGATGCCGCGCACGCCGAGCAGTTGCTCAAGCACCTCAGCGTCAGCCTCAATCAACTGAGCGAGCGCCAACAACGCATTTTCATCCTAAGCCGCCTGCATGGCGCCACCTATCTGGAAATCGCCGAACAACTGAGTGTTTCGCCCAGCACGGTACAAAAGGAACTGAAACTGATCATGGCAATCTGCATGGGTGTTGCCGAACGACTCAAGTAAGCTGACCGCAGGCGAACGGCAACGCAAAGCCCTTGCCACACCCCGCCTTAGTCTTGATCATTCGCAAAAAACCATTCAAGGATTCACCGTGACCGACAGCCCCGCCCCTCGCCCGTCACCTGCCAGGCCTATTGCCCGTGCTCGTGCCATGGACGAGGCGCTGGACTGGCTGGTGCGCCTGCAATGCGCAGATGCCGAGGACACCCGGGCCTTTGAAGCCTGGCTGAGCGCCGCGCCCGAAAACGCCGAGGCCTATGTCGAGGCTGAGGCACTGTGGAACGGTGCGCCGTTGCATCAGGTGGCCACGCACATGCACCAGCGGCAACGCCGCTCATTACGCGGGCGCCTGCGCAGTCACTGGAAACCCCTGGCCACCGCGGCGATGCTGCTGGTCGGGCTGTTCACCGTCGGTAACCTGCCCATGCGCCTGCAGGCCGACCACCTTACGGTGGTCGGCGAGCGCCAGCGCTTGCAACTGGAAGACGGCGCAAAAGTGCTGCTCAACACCAATTCAGCGTTTGCCAGCGAACGCCAGGACGGCCGCCAGGTCGCCCGCCTGCTACAGGGCGAGGCTTACTTCCAGGTCCCCGAGGGCGCTCAGTTGCCGCTGGAGGTTGAAGCCGGGCCGTTGCGCGCACAGGTGCGCGACACCGACTTTGCCGTGCGCTACCTTGACGGCGAGGCCCAGGTACGGGTGCAACGCGGTGATGTCGACCTGCAGGGGGATCGTGACCAGCGCATCCGCTTGACTGCCGGCGACAGCATCAGCGTCGGCCCCCAGGGCTTTGGCCAGCGCCAGCGCCCCGACATGCACAAGGACCTGGCCTGGATCGACGGCCGTCTGGTGTTCGAGAACTGCCCGTTGAGCCAGGTACTGGCCGAAGTGCAGCGCTACTACCCGGGCTGGATCATCAACCGCAATGCGCAGCTGGAGAACGTTGCCGTCACCGGTAACTACCGCCTCGACCAGCCGCTGGAAACCCTGCGCGCACTGGCCCACATCACCTCGGCACAACTGCATGAGTACCCGGCGCTGGTCATCCTGAACTGACCCCTGAATTATTTTTACGCGATCGCACTTGCCCGCCCGTCTCGTTATAGCAATGCAACTGATTCTTGTTTAAAGCAAGAGCAGCCATCACCTATAACAGCCCGCGCGTCTGGGAGCGCTTCCGATGTCCACTGGTCCTACCCGCTCGTCCAACCTTCCCCGCCGTACAGGACAACTGTCCCTGTTGACCCTTGCTCTGCTCGCCAGCGGCGCCTGCAGCCTGCCGGCGCTGGCCGCCGAGCCGGCCCAGGCCAGCAGCCCGCGCATGGGCGACTACCGCTTCAGCATCGACCAGCAGCCGCTGGTGTCGGCGATCAACGCCTTCAGCCAGGTCACCGGCTGGCAGGTCGGTTTCAGCGCCGAGCTGGCCGACGGCGTGGCTTCGCCAGGCGTACAAGGTTCGCTGCCGCCAGATGCTGCCCTCAAGCGCCTGTTGCGGGGCACCGGGCTGAGCTTTCGCAAGATCAGCAACGGCAATGTGGTACTGGAGCGCCAAACCGCAAGCAACGTGATCGCCCTGCAGCAGGTGACCGTCAGCGCCACCCGCAGCGCACAGGACGTCAGCCAGGTGCCGAGCACTGTCAGCGTGCAGACCCGTGAGCAACTGGACCGGCAGAACGTGAACAATATCCAGGATCTGGTGCGCTACGAGCCGGGGGTGTCGGTATCCGGAACCGGCCAACGCAGCGGGCTGAACGGCTACAACATCCGTGGTATCGACGGCGAGCGGATCCTCACCCAAGTCGACGGCGTGTCGATCCCCGACAGCTTCTTCTACGGCCCTTACGCCCAGACCCAGCGCAACTACGTCGACCCGGAAATCGTCAAGCGTGTGGAAATCCTCCGCGGCCCGGCCTCGGTGTTGTATGGCAGCAACGCCATCGGCGGTGCGGTGAGCTACTTCACCCTCGACCCGGACGACATCATCAAGCCCGGTAAAGACGTGGGTGCACGCCTGAAAACCGGCTACAGCTCGGCCGACGAAAGCTGGCTGACCTCCGCCACCGTCGCCGGCCGCCAGGGTGATTTCGACGGCCTGCTGCACCTGAGCCAGCGCAACGGCCACGAGACCGAAACCCACGGCAGCCACAGTGGCGACGGCCTGTCGCGCACCGAAGCCAACCCGATGGACGTGCGCACCACCAACGTGCTGGCCAAGCTGGGCTGGAACTACGCCGACGACGCGCGTCTGGGGTTCACCTACGAGCGCTACAAAGATGACCGCGACCAGAACATCCTCAGCGCGGTGGGTGGGCCGTTCATCCCCGGCTTTGGTGGCATGAACTCGTACCGCATGCGCCAAGGCAACGACACGATCACCCGTGAACGCTTCGGCCTCAATCATGAATTCGACCTCGATAGCGTGGTCGCAGATCACGTCAAATGGAGCCTCAACTACCAGATCGCGAAGACCGACCAACGTACCGATGAGCTGTATGTCGCCTCGGGACGCCAAGTGCTTCGGGACCGGCAGACTACCTACAAGGATCGCCAGTGGGTATTCGACGCCCAATTGGACAAGGCCTTCAGCATTGGCCAAACCGACCACCTGTTTACCTACGGCACCACATTCAAACAGGAGAAAGTAACGGGTTCACGTAGCGGCACCGGCACTTGCCTGAACATCGGGGGTACCTGTACAGCCATCGGACAGGACAGCGCGCGTGACGGCCAGGCCTTGGTCAGCGACTTCCCGGACCCGACCGTGAATACCTACAGCCTGTTCGCGCAGGATGAAATCCGCTGGAACAACTGGACCTTCATGCCCGGCGCGCGCTACGACTACACCCGTATGGAGCCCAAATTCACCGAGGAATTCCTGCGTGGCCTGGAGTCCAGCGGTACAGCGCCTACCTCCCAGGACGATTCGGACAAGAAGTGGCACCGCGTCTCGCCCAAGTTCGGCCTGACCTACGCCTTCAACGACAATTACACCTGGTACGGCCAATATGCAGAGGGCTTCCGCACGCCGACCGCCAAAGCCATGTATGGCCGCTTCCAGAACCTGGACCAAGGCTACCGCGTGGAGGGCAACCCGAACCTTGAGCCTGAAAAGAGCAAAAGCTACGAAACCGGCCTGCGTGGCAACTTCGACGCCGGCAACTTCGACGTGGCAGTGTTCTACAACAAGTACCGTGATTTCATCGACGAAGATGCCGTGCAAAGCGCCAACCTGGAACAGACCTTCCAGGCCAACAACATCAAGCACGCCACCATCAAGGGTGCCGAATTCAAGGGCCGCCTGAACCTCGACCACTTCGGCGCACCGCAGGGCCTCTATACCCAAACCTCGATTGCCTACACCTATGGTCGTAACGATGACACCGGTCAACCGCTGAACAGTGTCAACCCGCTCAAGGGCGTATTCGGCCTGGGCTACGAGCAGCAGAACTACGGTGGCTTGCTGAGCTGGACGCTGGTCAAGCGCAAGACCCGTGTCGACGACAGCACCTTTTATTCGCCTGACGGTTCTACCTCGAAGTTCCGCACCCCGGGCTACGGTGTGCTGGACCTGACCGGCTACTACAAGGTCACCGACGACGTCACCATCAACGCCGGGCTGTACAACCTTACCGACAAGAAGTACTGGCAGTGGGATTCGGTGCGCAGCTACGACGGCCAGGGTGAGGCGGCTGTGACCCAGCCAGCCAACATCGACCGCCTGACCATGCCGGGGCGCAACTTCGGTATCAATGTGGTTTGGGATATCTGAGGCGTTACGTCTGTACCGGCCTCTTTGCGGGTAAACCCGCGAAGAGGCCGGTACTGGCAACACAAATACCGGCTTTTTTTACTGTCCCGCTCCCGCTGTTTCGTCTTGTATCTAGACGCCCTCTTTCCAAGGACTGCCCCATGACCGAACGCCCATCCCTGCGCTCCCAACGCCTGAACCAGATCACCCACGCCCCGCACGCCGAGCTGGATGCCCTGGTCAAATCCCACGCGCCTTTCGACAGCCGCGAAAGTTTCGCCCGCTTCGTCGTCGCGCAGTACCTGTTCCAGTCCGAGCTGCAGGCCCTGTACAACGACCCTCAGCTGATCGCCATCGTCCCTGATCTGGCTGAGCGCTGCCGTGCCGACCAGGCCCGCCTGGACCTTGCCGACCTCGACACCGAAGTACCGGCCGCCGTACCGGGTGCCGTGGGCAAGCTGAGCCTGGGCGAGGCAATGGGCTGGATCTTCGTCTCCGAAGGCTCCAAACTGGGCGCTGCGTTTCTGATCAAGCGTGCCGTGGCCCTGGAACTGTCCGACAGCTTCGGTGCCCGTCACCTGGGGGAGCCCGCCGGTGGCCGTGCCGAAGGCTGGAAGCAGTTCACCCGCATCCTCGATGGCCTGGCGCTCTCGCCGGAAGAGGAAGCGGCTGCCGAGCGCGGTGCAGTGGCCGCTTTCGAGCGCTTCACCGAGCTGCTCAAGCACGCCTACGCTGCGGATGCCGCGCTGGTCTGATACGCCGAAGCCGGCCACCCCTCCGGTGGCCGAACCGTTTTATGCAGTGAGAACATGACCCGACCAGCCCGCTCGAAACTCGCCCGCCTGTTGTATGGAATCCTGGCCTACGTGAGCCTCGGGGTGGGCCTGGTCGCCATTGTGATTCCTGGCTTGCCGACCACCGAGTTCATCCTGCTGGCCGCCTGGGCCGCCACGCGCAGCTCACCGCGCCTGTCGGCATGGCTGGAGAACCACCGGCTGTTCGGGCCAATTCTGCATAACTGGCGCAACGGCAAAGTGATCCAGCGCCGGGCCAAGGTCAGCGCAACCATCAGCATGCTGCTGTGCGCGGGCCTGATGCTGACCTTTCTGGAACATCACTGGCCGGTATTCCTGGCAATCGCCGGCATGACCCTGGGCAACCTGTGGATCTGGTCACGCCCGGAACACGCCTGCCCTGCCCCGTCACAAGCTCAGCAGCCCTGAATACAAGGCGTAGGCCGCCAGCGCGGCACCCACCAGCACGGCGGCGAAAATCAGCTTTTCCCAGGCCGTGAACAACGTCTGCCCCTGCTCATGCTTGGCCCTCGCGAACAAGATGACGCCGGGGGCGTACAGCAGCGCCGAAAGCAGCAGGTACTTGAGCCCGCCGGCATACAGCAGCCACACGGCATACAGCAGGGCAACCAGCGCCACCAGCAGGTCCTTGCGCCGCAACCTCGGCTGCCCGGCATAGGTTTCTGCGCGCATCGCCAGCAGCACGGCATACGCCGCAGACCACAGGTAGGGCACCAGGATCATCGACGAGGCCAGGTAGATCAGACTGGTGTACGTACCGGCGGAGAACAGCGTAATCAGCAGGAAACCCTGAATCATGCAGTTGGTCAGCCACAGAGCGTTAGCCGGCACATGGTTGGCGTTTTCCTTGGCCAGAAAGCGCGGCATGGTCTTGTCCCGCGCCGTGGCGTAGAGGATTTCGGCACACAACAACGCCCATGAAAGCAAGGCGCCAAGCAGCGAGACCGCCAGGCCGAGGCTGATCAGCAAGGCGCCCCAAGGGCCGACGATATGCTCCAGCACCGAGGCCAGTGAGGGGTTCTGCAGCCCGGCCAGTTCCGGTTGGGTCATGATGCCCAGCGACAGCACGTTGACCAGCACCAGCAGCGCCAGCACACCCAGAAAACCGATGACCGTGGCCTTGCCCACGTCTGACCGACGCTGGGCACGCCCGGAATACACGCTGGCGCCCTCTATGCCGATGAACACGAATACGGTCACAAGCATCATATTGCGCACCTGCTCCAGCACGCTGCCGAATTGTGGGTTGCTCAAGCCCCAGATATCCCGGGTGAAGATATCGGCGCGGAAGGCAAATGCAGCGATCACCACGAAAATCAGCAAAGGCACCACTTTGGCGACGGTGGTGACCTGGTTGATGAAGGCCGCCTCCTTGATGCCGCGCAGTACCAGGAAGTGCACCGACCACAGCAGCAACGAGGCACATCCGATGGCGATGGGCGTGTTGCCTTCGCCGAACACCGGGAAGTAGAAACCCAGGGTGCTGAACAGCAGTACGAAGTAGCCGACATTGCCCAGCCAGGCGCTGATCCAGTAGCCCCAGGCCGAGGAAAAGCCCATGTACTCGCCAAAGCCGGCCTTGGCGTAGGCATATACCCCTGAGTCCAGTTCCGGCTTGCGGTTGGCCAGGGTCTGGAACACGAAAGCCAGGGCCAACATGCCGACAGCGGTGATCCCCCAGCCGATCAGCACTGCACCCACATCAGCACGCGCGGCCATGTTCTGCGGTAGCGAGAAGATCCCGCCGCCAATCATCGACCCGACCACCAGCGCGATCAGCGCGCCCAGGCGCAGCTTCTGTCCCGGTTCGCTCATGAGCCTCCCTTTCTTCCAGCCCTGTCATGCGTTTGAAACAGCCTTGCTGGCTATATAAATACCGTTACTTATACTGAAGCCGTGCGCCCAACCTATATCACTAATAACTGCTTTGTCTATGTACCTGCTCCCTCAAAACTAGCAGCAGTCCAGCAACTAGAAAAGAAACTGATAAAACTCGAAATTCTTGTGAAAAATTTGCTAAAGCGGCAAAAGCGGCTAATTTCAAGCTTCGCAGGCTGAACAGAGCGTTTGCTCTAGAAGGACATGGAGGTGCCAGCACACAAGGCCTGCAGCTCAAGCTGTCGGCACTCTCCAGGAGCACCCGTGAAGGAAATTTCCTACCTTCACGTCGCCTTAAACTGACGTAAGTCAGGTCAAGGCAACGGCGTCGGATCTATTCTGTCGTCAACTTTCTCCTGGCAGGAGTTGTTAAATGTCTGATTCATCCGGAAAACTAAAGCTCGGCGCATTAGTTGCACTTGTCGTCGGTTCGATGATTGGCGGCGGGATCTTCTCGCTGCCGCAAAACATGGCCGCCAGCGCAGGGGTTGGGGCCGTGCTGATCGGTTGGGGGATCACCGCGGTCGGCATGCTGACCCTGGCTTTCGTGTTCCAGACCCTGGCCAACCGCAAGCCTGACCTGGATGGCGGGGTGTATGCCTATGCCAAGGCCGGCTTCGGCGACTACATGGGCTTTTCCTCGGCCTGGGGCTACTGGATCAGTGCCTGGCTGGGCAACGTCGGCTACTTCGTACTGCTGTTCAGCACCCTGGGTTACTTCTTCCCGATCTTCGGTGAAGGCAACACCCCAGCCGCCATCATTGGCGCATCGATCCTGTTGTGGGCGGTGCACTTTCTGGTACTGCGCGGCATCAAGGAGGCAGCCTTCATCAACCTGGTCACCACTGTGGCCAAAGTGGTGCCGCTGGTGCTGTTCGCCCTGATCTGCCTGTTCGCCTTCAGGCTCGACATCTTCACCGCCGATATCTGGGCCGTAGGCACGCCAGAGCTTGGCAGCGTCATGAACCAAGTGCGCAACATGATGCTGGTTACCGTGTGGGTATTCATCGGCATCGAGGGCGCGAGCATCTTCTCGGCGCGGGCGGAAAAACGCACCGACGTGGGCAAGGCAACGGTGATCGGCTTCGTGACCGTGCTGCTGTTCCTGGTGTTGGTCAACGTGCTGTCGCTGGGCATCATGACTCAACCGGAACTGGCCAAGCTGCAGAACCCATCGATGGCTGCCGTGCTGGAGCATGTGGTCGGCCACTGGGGGGCGGTGCTGATCAGCGTCGGCCTGGTCATCTCGCTGCTCGGGGCGCTGCTGTCGTGGGTGCTGTTGTGCGCCGAGATCATGTTCGCCGCAGCCAAGGACCACACCATGCCGGAGTTCCTGCGCCGCGAGAACGCCAAACAGGTACCGGCCAACGCCCTGTGGCTGACCAACGCCATGGTGCAGATCTTTCTGGTCATCACGCTGTTCTCAAGCAGCACCTACCTGTCTCTGATCTACCTCGCCACCTCGATGACCCTGGTGCCCTACCTGTGGTCGGCCGCCTATGCGTTCTTGCTGGCACTGCGCAGCGAAACCTACGAACAGGCCCTGGCCGAACGCAAGAAGGACCTGATCATCGGTGGCATCGCCCTGTTGTACGCCATCTGGCTGCTGTACGCCGGCGGCGTGAAATACCTGCTGCTCTCTGCCCTGCTCTACGCACCTGGCGCCATCCTGTTCGCCAAGGCCAAGCGTGAGGTGGGCAAACCGGTCTTCACCAACGTGGAAAAACTGATCTTCGCAGCCGTGGTCATTGGCGCCCTGGTGGCAGCCTTTGGCCTGTATGACGGCTTCCTGACCCTTTGACCCACGTCTTCGCTCAATTGGAGGAATGAAACCATGTCCGCTGAAAAACAGAAGTACGGTGTCCACTCCGAAGCCGGCAAACTGCGCAAAGTGATGGTTTGCGCACCGGGCCTGGCGCACAAGCGCCTGACGCCGAGCAACTGTGACGAACTGCTGTTCGACGATGTGATCTGGGTCGACCAGGCCAAGCGTGACCATTTCGACTTCGTCACCAAGATGCGCGAGCGTGGTGTGGATGTGCTGGAGATGCACAACCTGCTGACCGATATCGTGCAGAACAAAGAGGCGCTCAAGTGGATCCTCGACCGCAAGATCACCCCTGATACCGTCGGCGTAGGCCTGACCAACGAAGTGCGCAGCTGGCTCGAAGGCCTGGAGCCACGCCACCTGGCCGAATTCCTGATCGGCGGCGTGGCAGGCCAGGACCTGCCGCAGAGCGAAGGCGCCGAAGTCGTGAAGATGTACAACGACTACCTGGGCCACTCCAGCTTCATCCTGCCACCCCTGCCCAACACCCAATTCACCCGCGACACCACCTGCTGGATCTACGGCGGCGTGACGCTGAACCCGATGTACTGGCCGGCGCGTCGCCAGGAAACCCTGTTGACCACCGCCATCTACAAGTTCCACAAGGCGTTCACCGAGGCCGACTTCCAGGTGTGGTATGGCGACCCGGACAAGGACCATGGCAATGCCACCCTCGAAGGCGGTGATGTGATGCCGATCGGCAATGGCATCGTGCTCATCGGCATGGGTGAGCGCACCTCGCGCCAGGCCATCGGCCAGCTCGCGCAAAACCTGTTCGCCAAGGGCGCCGTCAAGGAAGTGATCGTCGCCGGCCTGCCAAAGTCCCGCGCCGCCATGCACCTGGACACTGTCTTCAGCTTCTGCGACCGCGACCTGGTCACGGTCTTCCCGGAAGTGGTGAAAGAGATTGTGCCATTCATCATCCGCCCGGACGAAAGCAAGCCTTACGGCATGGATGTACGCCGCATCAACAAGTCGTTCATCGAAGTGGTGGGCGAGCAACTGGGTGTCAAGCTGCGCGTGGTCGAGACCGGCGGCAACAGCTTCGCCGCCGAGCGCGAACAGTGGGATGACGGTAACAACGTGGTGGCCATCGAGCCGGGCGTGGTCATTGGCTACGACCGCAACACCTACACCAACACCCTGCTGCGCAAGGCCGGCATCGAGGTCATCACCATCAGCGCCGGCGAACTGGGCCGGGGCCGTGGCGGCGGCCACTGCATGACCTGCCCTATCGTGCGCGACCCGATCGACTACTAACGACCATTACGCCCGGCCGCACCCATGAAGTGGCGGCCGGGACATCACCGAACTCAAGGAGAAACTGTCATGGCGTTCAACATTCACAACCGCAACTTGCTCAGCCTGGAACACCACACCACCCGCGAGTTGCGCTACCTGCTGGACCTGTCCCGCGACCTCAAGCGCGCCAAGTACACGGGCACCGAGCAGCAGCACCTGAAGGGCAACAACATCGCCCTGATCTTCGAAAAAACCTCCACCCGTACCCGTTGTGCCTTCGAAGTCGCAGCCTATGACCAAGGCGCCAACGTCACCTACATCGACCCCAACTCCTCGCAGATCGGCCACAAGGAAAGCATGAAGGACACCGCCCGTGTGCTCGGGCGCATGTATGACGCCATCGAGTACCGTGGCTTCAAGCAGGAAATCGTCGAAGAGCTGGCCAAGTTCGCCGGCGTGCCGGTGTTCAACGGCCTGACCGACGAATATCACCCCACCCAGATGATCGCCGACGTGCTGACCATGCGTGAGCACAGCGACAAGCCGCTGCACGACATCAGCTACGCCTACCTGGGCGATGCCCGCAACAACATGGGCAACTCGCTGCTGCTGATCGGCGCCAAGCTGGGCATGGATGTGCGCATCGCCGCGCCCAAGGCACTGTGGCCGCACGACGACCTGGTCGAGCGCTGCAAGCAGTACGCTGAAGAAAGCGGCGCACGCATTACCCTCACCGAAGACCCGAAAGCCGCGGTCAAGGGTGTCGACTTTGTGCATACCGACGTGTGGGTATCGATGGGCGAGCCGATCGAAGCCTGGGGTGAGCGCATCAAGCAGCTCAAGCCTTATCAGGTGAATGCCGAACTGATGAAGTCCACCGGCAACCCGCGGACCAAGTTCATGCACTGCCTGCCGGCATTCCACAACTCCGACACCAAGGTAGGCAAGCAGATCGCCGAACAATACCCGGACCTGGCCAACGGCATCGAAGTGACCGATGACGTGTTCGAATCGCCAGCGTGCATCGCCTTTGAGCAGGCGGAAAACCGCATGCACACGATCAAGGCGATCCTGGTATCGACCCTGGCTGATCTGTAAGGGCTGTCTCGATAGCGCGGCCACCCCGCCCTTGTGTGTGTGTAGGAGCGGGTTCACCCGCGAAGGCGTCGGCAGCTCCAACAGCCTTACCTGGGCTGACGCATTCGCGGGTAAACCCGCTCCTACACCGGGGAGCGGTGCCGTCCGAGCGCAGCGTCCCCTCTTTCATCAAAGGACATTACCATGCGTATCGTTGTTGCATTGGGCGGCAACGCCCTGCTTCGTCGCGGCGAGCCCATGACCGCTGACAACCAGCGCGCCAATATCCGCACCGCCACCGAACAGATCGCCAAGATTCACCCTGGCAACGAGCTGGTCATCGCCCACGGCAACGGCCCGCAAGTGGGTCTGCTGTCGCTTCAGGCCCTGTCGTACAAGCCAGACGAGGCCTACCCGCTGGACGTGCTGGGTGCCGAGACCGAGGGCATGATCGGTTACATGATCGAACAGGAACTGGGCAACCTGCTGGACTTTGAAGTGCCGTTCGCCACCCTCCTGACCCAGGTGGAAGTGGACGCCAACGACCCTGCCTTCAAGGACCCGACCAAGTTCATCGGCCCGGTCTACAGCAAGGAAGAGGCCGAGCGCCTGGCCAAGGAAAAGGGCTGGATGGTCAAGGCCGACGGCGACAAGTACCGCCGCGTGGTAGCCAGCCCGAAACCCAAGCGCATCTTCGAAATTCGCCCGATCAAGTGGCTGCTGGAAAAAAGCAGCATCGTGATTTGCGCAGGCGGTGGCGGCATCCCCACCCTGTACGATGAAAACGGCAAGCTCAAAGGCATCGAGGCAGTGATCGACAAAGACCTGTGCTCGGCGCTGCTGGCCGAGCAATTGGAAGCCGACCTTCTGATTATCGCCACCGACGTCGATGCAGCCTACATTGACTGGGGCAAACCGACGCAGAAGGCCATCGCCCAGGCCCACCCGGACGCGTTGGAAACGCTGGGGTTTGCCGCCGGCTCCATGGGGCCGAAGGTGCAGGCTGCCTGCGACTTTGCCCGCAACACCGGCAAGGTGGCGGTGATCAGTTCGCTGGAGAACATCGAAGGCATCGTCAAAGGCAAAGCCGGCACTCGGGTTTCCACCGAGAAGCCGGGGATCAGCTACCGTTGAATGCAGTCGGCGGGCTTACGCGGCCCGCCATTTTCGACCTTCCAAAGGAGATAGCCATGGCCCAGTATCAGCCTGGTCATGTACACATCGAGCGCTCTGCGCTGAACAACGCCGACCACAGCTATGACCTGAACATCGAGTACGAAGCTGTGTCGGACCCCAAGGAAGGCAGAGGCATTCAGTTCCACATGCATGGCAGCATCGAAGGCAAAACGGTGGAAGAAAAGTTCTTCCTGGCCAAGGACCAGGCCTTGCCCAGCTTCCTCATGCTGCTGACCCGCAAGGCGCAGTCGTATCTGGCGCCGCCGAAAAAATTCGAGACCCTGAGTTCGCCGCACAAGCTCTATGACCATATGTTTGCGGACATCCGCGAAAAGCTCGACGTGAAATCGGGCGACCCGATCAAACCTGAACATCTGGAGTGACCCTTTTCGCGAGCAAGCCCGCCCCCGCATGGACAGCAGCAACCCTGTGGCAGTGGGAGCGGGCGCGACCGCGAATGCGCCACCGCCGACCTTGGGCCTGAACCCCGTCTCAGGGCATACTGGCGGCCTCCGTTGCCAACTGTTCGAACCCCATGCGCATCCACGTCAGCTTCATCGACCGCGTCGGCATCACCCAGGAAGTCCTCGCCCTGCTCGGTGCCCGCAACCTCAACCTGGACGCCGTGGAGATGGTCCCGCCGAACGTCTACATCGACGCCCCCACCCTCAGCCCCGCCGTACTTGAAGAACTGCACGACGCGCTGTTCGAAGTACACGGCGTGCAATCGGTGGACGTGGTCGACATCCTCCCCGGCCAGCGCCGCCACCTGCAGCTCGATGCCCTGCTGGCCGCCATGAGCGACCCGGTGCTGGCGGTGGACAGCGCAGGCCTGGTGCTGTTGGCCAACCCGGCGCTGATCGAACTGTGCGGCCGCGAATCTGCCGGGCGCTCGGTGGGTGAGCTGTTTGGCGATCCCGCGCTGCTGCAAGCGCTGCTGGATAACAACTTCCACCTGCCCATGCGCGAAATGCAGCTGAACGGCCATAGCCTGCTGCTGGACGCCATGCCGATTACCAACGCCGGTGGCCTGCTGACGCTGTACCCCCCCTCGCGCATGGGCGAACGCCTGTCGGCCTTGCACCACGACCACGCCGAAGGCTTCGATGCCTTGCTTGGCGAGTCGCCGGCCATCCGCACCCTCAAGGCCCGCGCCTTACGCGTGGCTGCGCTCGATGCGCCGCTGCTGGTGCATGGCGAGACCGGCACCGGCAAAGAACTGGTCGCCCGCGCCTGCCATGCCGTCAGCAGCCGCCATGCGGCCCCGTTCCTGGCGCTGAACTGCGCCGCGCTGCCCGAGAGCCTGGCCGAAAGCGAGCTGTTCGGCTACGCGCCCGGGGCCTTTACCGGCGCGCAACGAGGTGGCAAGCCTGGGCTGATGGAACTGGCCAACCAGGGCACCGTGTTTCTCGATGAAATTGGTGAAATGTCGCCCTACCTGCAGGCCAAGCTGCTGCGTTTTCTCAGCGATGGCAGCTTCCGCCGGGTGGGTGGCGACCGTGAGGTGAAGGTGGATGTGCGCATCATCAGCGCCACCCACCGCGATCTGGAGCGCATGGTCGCCGAAGGCAGCTTTCGCGAAGACCTGTTCTACCGCCTGAACGTGCTTAACCTGGAGGTACCGCCGCTTCGCGACCGTGGCCAGGACATCCTGATGCTGGCGCACTTCTTCATGCAGCAGGCGTGCACGCAGATCCAGCGCCCAGCCTGTCGGCTGACCCCCTCCACCCATTCGGCACTGCTGGCCAACCCTTGGCCGGGCAATGTGCGCCAATTGCAGAACGTGATCTTTCGCGCCGCGGCTATCTGCGAGGGCAACCTGGTGGATATCGGCGACCTGGACATCGCCGGCACCTCGGTGGCACGCGGGCAAGATGGCGAAGTGGCCAGCCTGGAACAGGCTGTAGGTGATTTCGAGCGCGAGCTGTTACAGCGCTTGTATGCCAGCTACCCGTCAACACGGCAACTGGCCGGGCGCTTGCAAACTTCGCACACGGCTATCGCGCAGAGGCTGCGTAAATATGGAATACCCGGGAAACCATGACGGCTGTGGTCAAAACCCATAATTGAATCGGACTTTTCCTAGCCGCTCAGCCACATGTGACTGGAGTGCTCCCCGTAGAATGGCGACATTGCAATTTTGCTTGTCACCCTGAACGAAGAGTACCCTGATGTTCGAACTCGATTTTTACGGGACACTGGTAGCCGCCTCGTTGGTACTGCTACTGGGACGCGGCCTGGTTGCACGCATTGGTTTCCTGCGCGCATACAATATCCCGGAGCCTGTTGCAGGCGGCCTGGTCGTTGCCCTGTTACTCCTGGCATTGCGCAGTTTCGATGTACACGTCCAATTCGATACCTCGTTGCAAACACCGTTGATGCTGGCATTCTTCGCTACCATCGGCTTGAGTGCAGACTTCGCAAGCCTGAAGAAGGGGGGACGCGTGGTCGCCGTATTCCTTTTGGTGGTGACGGGTTTGCTAATGGTTCAGAACGCCATGGGCATCGGCCTGGCAACAGCACTGGGGCTCGACCCGCTGATGGGCCTGCTGGCCGGTTCGATCAGCTTGTCGGGTGGCCACGGTACAGGCGCAGCCTGGGGCGCGACCTTCACTGAGCGGTTCGGCCTGGCTTCGGCTTCGGAACTGGCAATGGCCTCTGCCACTTTCGGCCTGGTGTTGGGCGGTTTGATCGGTGGGCCAGTCGCCCGGTTGCTAATCAAACGGGTCGAAACACCTGGCGTACAAGAAGAAGCACCGCAGTTACCCAAGGGCTTTGAACAACCCGACAAAGAGCGCCTGATCACATCGTTTTCATTTATAGAAACCTTGGCACTTATTGCGGTCAGCTTACTGACGGGCACATTACTTAATGGCTTGTTGAAAGGCACAGCATTCGAACTGCCGACCTTCGTTTGCGTACTCTTCGTCGGTGTAGTGTTGCGCAATGGGCTTCGGGCTTTAGGCGTTTACAAAGTATTCGAACGGGAAGTGTCGGTACTGGGCAATGTGAGTTTGTCCCTGTTCCTGGCCATTGCCTTGATGTCGCTCAAGTTGTGGGACCTGGCAGCCCTGGCGTTACCCTTCTTTACCTTGTTGGCCGCGCAGACACTGGTCATGGCGCTGTTCGCAATCTTCGTGACGTTCAAGGTAATGGGGCGCAACTACGATGCAGCAGTCCTGGCTGCTGGCCACTGTGGCTTCGGCCTGGGTGCAACACCGACAGCCATCGCCAACATGCAAGCGGTGACACAACGCTTTGGTGCCTCGCACCTTGCCTTCCTGGTGGTGCCGATGGTGGGGGCGTTCTTCATCGACATCATCAATGTCATCGTGATCAAGCTGTACCTGGCATTGCCCTGGTTTGTTGCGGGTTAAGCGATCTCACGCTCCCCTTGAATGACATCGTTCTGAGTGGCGTGGGGCCTGCCGGTACAGCCTACCAACGCAGCATGCGGGGGCCCCACCAGGCACCGAATACCGTCGGCACGAGCATGCCTAGGACATACCACACACCCCAGAACGGTACGCCCATTTCCGGACAATGCAGGCAGTAGGCAACCGTTGCGGTCGAGCCCGCCAGCAGGCCACCGGCAGCGCCCGCTTGCCGTAACCGGGTGGGCGCCAGACCTTTCAGCGCCCAGAACACGGTGACAAAGGCCGGCACCGACAGCAACGTGATATTCAGTGCGCAGGTACGCCATGTGCGCCCGAACAACAGGTCGGCGCGCGCCTCCACAGGCGCCCCGGCGATACTCACCGCCGCCCCGCACCAGACCAGCAGCAGTGGCAAGCCAAGCATCTTCCAGCCTGCAGCGCCCTTCCCTCCTGGCCTGGCCAAGCGGCTCGTCAACCACAGCCCGATCAACGCCAAGCTGGTTGGAAAGGCGACTTTGCCCCAGAACAACGGGGTTTGTGCGACCTCTGTGATATCACTGCGTACACCGTAAAGGGTAATTGTCAGCAGCAGTGCGGCGGTCAGCCCGCCCAGCACAGCCACTGCCATCCGATTGCAAACGGCGTGGCGCGGTACTGGCCCTTCGCCTGCAGCCAGCAAGGCGATCAAATCGTCAGTCTTCATGGTTGTTGGCTCCTCCAATCAGCCTGGATAGCGCTTTCAGACCTCGATGTATCCCCACCTTTACCGCTGAACTGGAAAGCCCGGTAAGTTGTGCCGTCTCCTCGACGGACAACCCCTCCAGCTTGACATGAACAATCGGCAGTCGTTGCCGCTCTGGCAGTTGCTTGAGCAGCTTGGTCAGGTCTCGGCTGGCCTCGGCTGATTCAACCTCCGAGACGGCAAACAGTTGCGCATCATCGTCCAGCACATCATGCCGGGCGTCGCGACGTGAAACACTTCGCAGATGATCCGCCAGCTTGTAACGGGCGATCGCCTGCACCCAGGCGGTCAACGGCTGCTGCGGCTGGTACGTGTGGCGCGCGTTATGCACCGCCAGCAGCACATCCTGCACCATGTCCTCTATCTCGGCCGGGCGCCTGCTCAGACGGCTGCGCAGAAACGCACGTACATGCAGCGCAAGCGTGCCAAGAAAATCCTGATAGGCCAGCTGGTCGCCTGTCAGCCCCCGAAGCAACAGTGCTTTCAACCGGGCCTCGCGAGCCTCGAGCTCATCCTGTGAGTTAGTTCGCTGCATGGGTCGCCTGGGTTACACCCTGAATACAATTGACTTGATTCATCCGCTCCCGGCGTGTGGCACGCAGGTGCTGCAAATATGCCATGCCCTTGGCTTCAACATCAGGTCGTGAAGACACGCCCTGAAAAAATTTCTTCCAAGGCTGTAACCCGTTTTACGCAAGGCACGAATTACTCCATGAGCCGCCGGTAAAGACCACGGCCACATTCTCAGGAGATTGACCCATGAAAACCCTCGCCCTCACCACTGCAGCACTCGCTCTCGCCTCGCTTGCAGGCGTTGCCATGGCGGCCGACAGCACGCAACCCGCAGGCAGTGGCGCTGCCATGGAGAAATGCTACGGCGTCGCCATGGCAGGAAAGAACGATTGCAAGGCCGGCGCCGGTACCAGCTGCGCCGGCAGTGCGAAGAAGGACTACGACGGCATGCACTGGAAAAACGTCCCCGCCGGCACCTGCACATCGATCAAGACACCTGCCGGCATGGGCTCGCTGACACCTCAAAAGTCTTGATCAGGGGAAACCGACCATGAACGCAGACGCACGAATGGGCGCCGGAATCAGCCTGAAGGCCGAGCACTACGACCAGGCGCTGGCGTGCAATCTCGAAGGGCTCTGGTTTGAGGTTCACCCGGAGAACTACATGGTCGGTGGCCCTCGCCTTGCCTGGCTGAACCGAATCGCAGCACTTCACCCGGTCTCATTGCATGGTGTAGCACTTTCGCTTGCGGCTGACGCGCCCCCCGATCAGGACCATTTGCAGCGTCTGCGCGCACTGTGCGATCAGATCGAACCGGTACTTGTGTCAGAGCACCTGGCCTGGTCCACCTGGCAGGGGCACTACCATCCAGACCTGCTGCCATTTCCCCGCAGCAAAGAAGCCCTGCAGCGCATCGCTGAAAACATCCAGCGATGCCAGGAGGTATTGGGCCGGCGTATATCCATCGAAAACCCCAGTCATTACTTGCAGCTGCAGGGCCATGACTGGGACGAGATCGACTTTCTTGACGAACTGACACGTCGCACCGGTTGTGGCCTGCTGCTGGACATCAACAACGTCTATGTGAGTGCTCACAATCTGGGGTTTTCGGCAACTGCCTACCTGGACCGCTTTCCAGCGCAAGCCATCACAGAAGTTCATCTGGCCGGGCACAGCGATGATGACCAAGGCAGCCTGTTGATCGACTCTCATGATGCACAGGTGGCCGAGCCTGTGTGGGCGCTGTACCGCCAACTGGTTTCCCGTGTCGGCCCGCGCCCGACACTTATTGAACGTGACGACAAGCTTCCCCCGTTCACCGAGCTGCTTGCTGAACGGTCCATCGCACAGTCGATCATGTCTTGCCCAGGTGTATTGCCATGAACCTTTCCCTTGGTCAGTTCCAGCAAGCGTTCATCGAGGCGCTCTATTCCCGTCCTGCTCCCGAGCTTTCAGGAGTGACCGAACAGGCGGCGTTCGCGGTCTATCGCAACACGGTGCTGGCCGGCTGCGTGGATGCGCTGCGCGCAAACTTTCCGAGCGTGTGCACACTCGTCGGGCGCGCCTGGATGGATGAGACCGCGGCAGTTTACGCGCGGCAATTCCCCCCCAGCGATCCCCGGCTGATCTGCTATGGCGCAACCTTCCCGGATTTCCTCGAAGACATTCAGTCACAGCACGCTGTGCCGTATCTGGCGGATGTCGCCCGCCTGGACCTGCATTGGACAGAAGCCTTCAGCGCGCCGTACGAAACGTGCCTGAACCTTGTCGAACTGGCAGGCATGACCCCCAGCGATCTTGATCACGGTTGCTTGCCCCCCCGTGCCAGTGCTCGCTGGTACTGGTGCGAAACGCATCCTGTGTACACCCTGTGGCGCTGCGCCCGCGAGCAGGTTGCCTGGCCCCATGACCAGCCATGGGTGGGCGAAGGGGTGCTGTTTGTCGGCACCGCTGATGGCGTATGCCACCAGCCACTGGGAAAAGGTGGCCATGCGTTTCTCAAGGCCTGTGCGGCCGGACAGTCGCTGATGCAGGCCTCGGAACTGGCGCGACACGCTGAAACCGACCTGGATTTCACCGAGATGCTCGGGCGCCTGATGACAGCCCAGGCTTTTCGCCCACTCGCCTTCACAGGAGAACACCCTCATGGCTAGTGCCGACTTCACGCCCCCGGCCAGCAGCCTGCGGCGCGCCTGGAACCACATTGCACAGAGCCTCGAGCACCGTTTGAGCGATGACCTGTTGTGCCTGGTCGCCCGGTTCGGGATCGCCTCGGTATTCTTTCTTTCCGGACGCACCAAAGTGGAGGGTTTCCTCACCCTTACACCCAGCACCTATGAGCTGTTCCGCACCGAGTACGCGCTGCCGCTACTCTCACCCTGGCTTGCAGCGCACCTGGCCGCCTACGCTGAGCACTTGTTCCCGCTATTGCTGGTGCTCGGGCTGATGACCCGGCTATCAGCGCTGGCACTGCTGGGCATGACGTTGGTGATCGAAGTGTTCGTCTACCCCGATGCGTGGCCCACCCACCTGACCTGGGCGGGGCTCTTGCTGCTCCTGGTCGCACGTGGCGCCGGCGCGTTTTCGCTGGATCATATGCTGAAAGTGAGATGACCGGAGGCCATTGGCACCTGGCCTGTCGGACACCATATGTATCGTTTTCAATACGTCGTAACGAAAACGATACACACCCTCCTCGACGCGGGTGCACAAGGGTTTGATGCTCAAACCCTTTTCCTCCCCTGAGCACCTGTAACGATATCATTCCATACAAAAAATACGGCTTCTCCTCTTATTTACGTAACATATTGATAAATAATAAGTTTTATAGGTTGGCCGCATTATTGCTAAGGGAATCCTACCCTAAGAGCGCGGCGCCACCGCGCCCCCAACGCCCTGCTTCCCGAGGATTCCCCATGAGCGAGTTGCGTTTCACTGAAGATCACGAATGGCTGCGCGTCGAAGCCGATGGCAGCGTCACCGTGGGCATCACCGCCTACGCCCAGAATGCCCTGGGCGACGTGGTTTTCGTGCAACTGCCAGAGTTGCAGCAGTATGAGAAAGGCAGCGAAGCGTCCACCGTCGAATCGGTCAAGGCCGCCAGCGGCGTGTACATGCCACTGACGGGTGAAGTGGTCGAGGTCAACGGCCAGCTTGAAGACAGCCCGGAACTGGTCAACGAAGACCCGATGGGCGAAGGCTGGTTCTTCCGCTTCATCCCTGCCGATGCAGAAGCCGTCACCGCTCTGCTCGACCAGGACGCCTACGACCGCCTGCTCAAAGCCAACGACGACGCCTGAGGAATCCCGCCATGACCATCAACCTCGGCACCGCCAACGAATTCATCGCCCGTCACATAGGCCCGCGCGCCGCTGACGAACAGGCCATGCTCACTGCACTGGGCTTCGACTCGCTGGACGCCATGACCGCTGCGGTCATCCCCGACAGCATCAAAGGCACCAGCGTGCTTGGCTCGCACGACGGCCAGAGCGAGGCCGACGCACTCGCCGCACTCAAGGCCATCGCCGGCAAGAACCAGCTGTTCAAAAGCTACATCGGCCAGGGCTACTACAACACCCACACCCCGGCACCGATCCTGCGCAACCTGCTGGAAAACCCGGCCTGGTACACCGCCTACACCCCGTATCAACCAGAAATTTCCCAAGGCCGCCTGGAAGCGCTGCTGAACTTCCAGACCCTGATCAGCGACCTCACCGGCCTGCCGATCGCCAACGCCTCCTTGCTCGACGAAGCCACGGCTGCGGCCGAGGCCATGACCTTCTGCAAGCGCCTGTCGAAGAACAAGTCCAGCCATGCCTTCTTCGCCTCCGTGCATTGTCACCCGCAAACCCTTGACGTGCTGCGCACCCGTGCCGAGCCGCTGGGTATCGAGGTTGTGGTTGGCGACGAACGCGAGTTGGGCGACGTCAGCGCCTTCTTCGGCGCCCTGCTGCAATACCCGGCCAGCAACGGTGAAGTGTTCGACTACCGCGAGGTCGTGCAGCGCTTCCACGCGGCCAACGCCCTGGTCGCCGTAGCAGCAGACCTGCTGGCCCTGACCCTGCTGACCCCACCGGGCGAGTTCGACGCCGACGTGGCCATCGGCAGCGCACAGCGCTTCGGCGTGCCACTGGGCTTCGGTGGCCCGCACGCGGCTTACTTCGCCACCCGCGACGCGTTCAAGCGCGACATGCCTGGCCGCTTGGTCGGCGTGTCGATCGATCGCTTCGGCAAAACCGCCCTGCGTCTGGCCATGCAGACCCGCGAGCAGCACATCCGCCGCGAAAAGGCCACCAGCAACATCTGCACCGCCCAGGTGCTGCTGGCCAACATCGCCAGCATGTTCGCCGTGTACCACGGCCCTGCCGGCCTCAAGCGCATTGCCGAGCGCACCCATGCCCTGACCGCGATCCTCGCCGCCGGCCTGAAGGCGCTGGGCGTACAAGTGGTGGGCGCCAGCGCTTTCGATACCCTGACCCTGGCCACCGGCACTGCCACCGCCAGCCTGCATGACAAGGCACGCGCCCAGGGCATCAACCTGCGCCAGATCGATGCCGCCCATGTGGGCCTGTCTCTGGACGAAACCAGCACTCAGGCTGACGTCGAATCGCTGTGGCAGCTGTTGGGGGGCGAGCAGGCACAGCCTGACTTCACCGCACTGGCCGCCAGCACCGGTTCCCTGCTGCCTGCCGCCCTGCTGCGCCAGTCGGCCATCCTCGAACACCCGGTGTTCAACCGCTACCACAGCGAAACCGAGCTGATGCGCTACCTGCGCCGCCTGGCCGACAAGGACCTGGCGCTGGACCGCAGCATGATTCCGCTGGGCTCGTGCACCATGAAGCTGAACGCCGCCAGCGAGATGATCCCGGTCACCTGGGCCGAGTTCGGCAACCTGCACCCATTCGCCCCGGCCGAGCAGAGCCAGGGCTACCTGCAGATGACCACCGAGCTGGAGGCCATGCTGTGCGCGGCCACTGGCTATGATGCCGTGTCGCTGCAGCCCAACGCCGGCTCGCAGGGCGAATACGCCGGGCTGTTGGCGATCCGCGCCTACCACCGCAGCCGGGGTGAAGGCCACCGCGATATCTGCCTGATCCCGTCGTCGGCCCATGGCACCAACCCGGCCACCGCACACATGGCTGGCATGCGTGTCGTGGTTACCGCCTGTGACGCCCGTGGCAACGTCGATGTCGAGGACCTGCGCGCCAAAGCCATCGAGCACCGCGAGCGCCTGGCCGCAATCATGATCACCTACCCGTCGACCCACGGCGTGTTCGAGGAAGCGATCGGCGAAATCTGCGCGATCATCCACGACAACGGTGGCCAGGTGTACATCGACGGCGCCAACATGAACGCCATGGTCGGACTGTGCGCACCCGGCAAGTTCGGCGGCGACGTTTCCCACCTGAACCTGCACAAGACCTTCTGCATCCCGCACGGTGGTGGTGGCCCGGGCGTAGGCCCGATTGGCGTCAAGTCGCACCTGGCGCCGTTCCTGCCAGGCCATGCACAGCTGGAAAACACCCAAGGCGCGGTATGCGCTGCGCCGTTCGGTAGCGCCAGCATCCTGCCCATCACATGGATGTATATCCGCATGATGGGCGGTGCCGGCCTCAAACGTGCCTCGCAGATGGCAATCCTCAACGCCAACTACATCGCCCGCCGCCTGGAAGAGCACTATCCTGTTCTGTATACCGGCGGTAACGGCCTTGTGGCTCACGAGTGCATTCTCGACCTGCGCCCACTGAAGGACACCAGCGGCATCAGTGTCGACGACGTGGCCAAGCGGTTGATCGACTTCGGCTTCCACGCCCCGACCATGTCCTTCCCGGTGGCTGGCACGCTGATGATCGAACCGACCGAAAGCGAGTCCAAAGAAGAACTGGACCGCTTCTGCAACGCGATGATCCAGATCCGCGAAGAAATCCGCGCGGTGGAGGACGGTAGCCTGGACAAGGACGACAACCCGCTGAAAAACGCACCGCACACTGCGGCTGAGCTGGTTGGCGAATGGACCCATGGCTACAGCCGCGAGCAGGCGGTATACCCCCTGGCGAGCCTGGTGGAAGGCAAGTACTGGCCGCCGGTCGGCCGGGTCGACAACGTGTTCGGCGACCGCAACCTGGTGTGCGCCTGCCCGTCGATCGAGAGCTATCAGGACGCCTGATAGCCCCTCCCCGCCACCTGGCTTGGGTGGCGGGCTCTGTGTAGGCGCGGGTTCACCCGCGAATGCGAGGGTGGCTATACCGCCGCATTCGCGGGTAAACCCGCGCCTACAGGGCTCAACGTCCGCCCAACAAACTGGCAGGAGGTCAACATGTCACTGAGCGTCTTCGACCTGTTCAAGATCGGCATCGGTCCCTCCAGCTCCCACACGGTCGGCCCGATGCGCGCCGCTGCGCGGTTTGCCGAAGGGCTGCGCCGTGACGGCCTGCTGGCCCGCACCGCCAGCGTCAAAGCCGAGCTGTATGGCTCACTGGGCGCCACAGGCAAAGGCCACGGCAGTGACAAAGCCGTGCTGCTGGGCCTTGAAGGCGAACACCCGGACATTATCGACACCGACAGCATTCCCGCCCGCCTGCAGGTCATCCGCGACAGCGGACGCATCAACCTGCTGGGCGAACACAGCATTGCGTTCATCGAAAAGCAGCACCTGGCGATGATCCGCAAGCCGTTGGACTACCACCCCAACGGCATGATCTTCCGCGCGTTCGACGACGCAGGCCTGCAAATCCGAAGCCGCGAGTATTACTCGGTAGGCGGTGGTTTCGTGGTCGACGAGGACGCTGCCGGCCATGACCGCATCGTCGAAGACACCACGGTGCTGGCCTATCCGTTCAAGACCGCCAAGGCGCTCCTCGGCCACTGCACCGCGCATGACCTGTCGGTGAGCCAGGTCATGCTGGCCAACGAGACCGCCTGGCGCCCTGAAGCAGAAACCCGAGCCGGGCTGCTGCGCATCTGGCAGGTGATGCAAGATTGCGTCGCGGCAGGTTGCCAGCATGAGGGCATATTACCGGGAGGGCTCAAGGTCAAACGCCGCGCACCGGCCCTGTACCGCCAACTGAGCGGCCACCCGGAAGCCAGCCTGCGTGATGCCCTGTCAGTGCTCGACTGGGTCAACCTCTACGCCTTGGCGGTGAACGAGGAAAACGCCTACGGCGGTCGTGTGGTCACCGCCCCTACCAATGGTGCAGCGGGCATCGTCCCGGCAGTCCTTCACTACTACATGCGCTTCGTCCCCGGTGCCAGCGAGGACGGGGTGGTGCGCTTTCTGCTCACCGCCGCAGCCATCGGCATCCTGTACAAGGAAAACGCCTCCATCTCCGGGGCCGAAGTGGGCTGTCAGGGCGAGGTCGGCGTTGCCTGTTCGATGGCCGCCGGGGCGCTGTGCGAAGTGATGGGCGGTAGCGTGCAGCAGGTGGAGAACGCAGCCGAAATAGGCATGGAACACAACCTGGGCCTGACCTGCGACCCGATCGGCGGCCTCGTACAGGTGCCCTGTATCGAGCGCAATGCCATGGGCTCGGTGAAGGCCATCAACGCGGTACGCATGGCCCTGCGCGGCGACGGGCAGCACTACGTGTCGCTGGACAAGGTCATCCGCACCATGCGCCAGACCGGCGCCGACATGAAAAGCAAATACAAAGAGACCGCCCGTGGCGGCCTGGCCGTCAACATCATCGAATGTTGACCCAACAATGACAGCAAGGAGTCATCGATGTCCGAAACACTGCTCAAGACCCCACTGCATGCCTTGCACCTGGAACTGGGTGCACGCATGGTGCCGTTCGCCGGCTACGACATGCCGGTGCAGTACCCGCTGGGCGTGCTCAAGGAACACCTGCACACCCGCGAGCAGGCCGGCCTGTTCGACGTCTCGCACATGGGCCAGATCGTTCTGCGTGGCGCTGACGCCGCCAAGGCGCTGGAAAGCCTGGTACCGGTGGACATCATCGACCTGCCGGTGGGCATGCAGCGTTATGCCATGTTCACCAATGAGCAAGGCGGCATTCTCGACGACCTGATGGTGGCCAACCTGGGCGAGGACACCCTGTTCCTGGTAGTCAACGCCGCCTGCAAGGAGCAGGACCTGGCTCACCTGCAATCCCACATTGGCAACCGTTGCGAGGTGCAGCCGCTGTTCGAGGAGCGTGCCCTGCTCGCCCTGCAAGGCCCGGCTGCAGTCAAGGTGCTGGAACGCCTGGCTCCAGAAGTGGCCGGCATGACCTTCATGCAGTTCCGCCGAGTAACACTGCTGGGTGTGGACTGCTTCGTCAGCCG